>DATHLI010000001.1:0-2829 GCA_035488355.1 bacterium
AACCCATCCCCTGAGCCGCCCCCGAGCGGCGCGTGCCGCGGAACGGGGGCCGGGTCGCCCGAGACAGCGTGAGTGCTCCGGCCTACGTGGCTGGGGAACAAAGGTGGTACCGCGGAAGCGCCCCTTTCGCCCTTTGGGTGAGAGGGGCGTCGTCATGCGCGGGGGGAGCTGCCATGCAGGTGGATCGAACGATCGGCTTCATCGGGGCCGGGAACATGGCCGAGGCGCTCTTGCGCGGGGTCTTTGCCGCGGGCGTGCTGCGGCCCGCACAGTGCATGGTCACCAACAAGAGCAACGACAAGCGCCTGGCGCGGCTCGCCCGTGCCCTGGCGGTGCGGACGACCCGTGACAAGGCGCGGCTCATGGCGGAGAGTGACGTGATCATCCTGGCGGTGAAGCCGCACGACATGCCGGCCGTGTTGAGCGAAATCGGCCCCTTCACCACCGCGCGCCATCTCATCGTTTCTGTTGCCGCCGGGGTGCCGTGCGAGGCCATCGAGCGCTGCCTTGGCGCGTCCCCGGTCGTTCGGGCGATGCCCAACACGTCGACGGCCGTCCGCGCGTCGGCAACCGCCATCGCCTCGGGGCGGCTGGCCGGTCCCGACCATCTCGCCATCGTCCGCACCCTTTTCGAGGCGGTCGGCTGGGTGGGGGTGGTCCCGGAATCGATGCTTGATGTGGTCACCGCGGTGTCGGGGAGTGGTCCCGCCTACATCTATATGCTGGCCGAGGCGCTCGTGGACAGCGGCGAGCAGGCGGGCCTGCCCCGCGATCTGGCGCGCGCCCTGGTCGCCCAGACCATCCTCGGCGCCGGAAAGATGCTCACCGAGACCGGCGAGCCGCCCGAATTGCTGCGGGACCGGGTGACTTCCCCGGGCGGGACGACCATGGCCGGGCTCGAGGCGCTGGAGCAGGGAGGCCTGCGTGCGGCGGTGCGCGCCGCCGTGACCCAAGCCGCCCGCCGCGCCCGGGAGCTCCGTTCGGTCCCGGCCCGCACCCCCCGCTAGCTGCGCGTCCGGGAACGATCCGCCAGACGGGCCAGGGTCTTCCGGACTGATCGAAGGCATGGCCCCGGGGGGCCTGCGCCGTCTCGTCCCCCGGGCAGGGCTCCCCCCGCCCGGGGGCGTATCTAAGGAAGGTCTTCGCATCCAGGATCTCCGCACCACCGTCCGCTCCATCTCGAGAGGAGGAAGGGCATGCCGCGTGCTGGATTACGCCGGTACCTGCCGGCGTTGCTGGTGCTGGCCATGGTACCGGTTGGGCTGTGGGGGGTGGCCCTGGCCCAGGCGCCCAAGACACTGGTCATCGCGATCGGCGCGGATCAAACCGGCCTGGATCCCCAGACCGTGGAGAACAACGAGTCCGGATTCGTGATGGCCACGATCTACGATTCGATCGTCAACTACAAGCCGGGCACGAGCCTGGTGGGCCCGGGGCTGGCGGAGAAATGGGAGATTTCGCCGGACGGCAAAGTCTATACCTTCCACCTCCGGCACGGCGTGAGCTTTCACGACGGCACCCCCATGAATGCCCGGACCGTCGCCGAGGACGTCGACCGGGCGATCAACCCGCAGAACCCCTGCTATGTGCTCGGCCGGAAGGGCGTCGACACCTACGATGACTTTACGTACGGCTCCGTCAAGGACGGGACCGTGGTGAAGATGGATGTCGTTAACGACGACACGCTCCGATTCACCCTGCCGGGGCCGAACGCGCCGTTCCTGAGCAGCGTGGCGATGGTCTGGCAGGGCATCGTCAGCCCGGCGGCCACCAAGCAGTACAACTGCGATGCGGGTCAGCACCCCGTGGGCACTGGGCCGTTCAAGTTTGTCGAGGCCGTGCGCAACGATCACATCACCGTTGACGCGAACACGGCGTACTGGGGCGGCCGGCCCAAGGTCGACCGGATCGTCTTCCAGATCGTTCCCGAGAGCGCCACCCGGATGCTCAAACTCGAGCGGAACGAGGTGCAGATCCTGGCGGATGTCCCGCCCTCCGACTACGCGCGGGTGACCGGGAACCCGGCGCTCAAGCTGTACCAGCAGCCCGGGCTCACGATCCTGGGCGTCGCGATGTCCAACGACCTGGGCCCGTTCAAGGACAAGCGGGTCAGGCAGGCGATGAACTACGCCGTCGACAAGGACGCGATCAACAAAGGGCTGTACGGCGGCGCGACGACCGCGAGCCAGGGCATGCCTCCGGTGCTCTGGGGGTACAACAAGTCCGTGGCGCCCTATCCCTTCGACGCCGCCAAAGCCAAGGCGCTGCTCGGAGAGGCCGGGTTCCCGAACGGGTTCTCCACGAACATGATGGTGTACGCCAACCCCCGGGGCTACAACCCCATCGGCGGGGCGAAGCTCGGCGAGGCGGTGCAGGGGTACCTGGCGAAGGTGGGCATCAACATCAAGATCAGCCAGTACGAATGGGGCGCGTACCTCGACAAACTCCGCCACACGGCGTGGGAGGGCTTCGCGATCATCGGGTGGTCCGGCGACAACGGCGACCCGGACAACTTCCTCGGCGACCTGTTCGAGTGGGACACCGCCGCCGGGCAGGCGCGGACGAACAACCGGGCCCGCCACCACAACCCCGAGTTCGACCGGCTGATCGTCCAGGGGCGCCAGATCAGCGATCAGGGCAAGCGGGGGCAGAGCTATGAGCAGGCCAACAAAATCCTGCACGATGACGCGCCGTGGATCTTCATGAACCACACGAACCAGGTCCGCGCGGCGCGGGCGAACGTCAAGGGATTTCAGCTCAACCCGCTGCAGATGTTCTTCAACATGGAGAAGGTGTCGCTCGAGTAGCGCTTGAGCAAACAGCAGGTAG
>DATHLI010000002.1:0-3691 GCA_035488355.1 bacterium
AGTCGAAGCCGCCGCCGGCGATGAGCGTGGCCGCCGGCGGGAGGCCGAAGCACATCGTCAGCGGAATGGGCCGCTCGTCGTGGTAGTGCTCGGTGATGATCTGCCACATGTGGGCGCCCGGCGCCGACTGGAAGGTGCAGACGTTCCCCCAGCGCGCGTTCATCCGGTTGTAGCCGATGTGGCTGCCGCCGTGGAAGTAGGGGCCGACGACGACGCTGTTGCCGCTGCCGATGGTCCGCTCCGATTCCAGCTCGGTGTGGCGGATCGCCACGACGTGCTTGTTGACCTCGAGGTCATCGGTGATGACCTCCTCCTGACAGGGCGCGTCGTTCTGCGCAATCTCCACGGGGGGCAGGGGATGGGTGAGCGCATGGGCCAGTTTGCGGGTCCGCGCCACCGGCGTCTCCCAGCCAAACATCCGGTCGACGATGTCCATATTGGCGAACAGGTTCGTGACCGCCCGCGCGGCGGGGTAGCCTTTCACGTTCTTGAACAGGATCGGACAGCTCCCATCCAGCTGCTTCTGCACGCCGGTCACCTCGAGGTCCGGATCGACCGGCGCGTCGGTTTCCAGCAGCAGACCTTCCTGTTTGAGCCACTCCAGCGTGCCGCGCAGCGACTGGAGACTGCGTTCCAGCTTTACCGGGACTGCCATGGCGTCTCCCCCTCCCTGATCGTCAGCCGTTGCCGCATAGCGATCACTCGATCACCCCGTCCGCGATCAGCCGCTCGATCTCCTCGTTGGGCAGGCCCAGGATCTCGCGGTACACCCGCGCGTTGTGCTCGCCGAGGAGCGGGCTGCGCCGCAGCTCGGCCGGGGTCTCCGAGAGGATGAACGGCGGCGCTTCGTAGTGGAAGCGCTCCAGTTCCGGATGGGGGAGTGCCCGCCAGACCCGGCGATGGATCAACTGAGGATCGGCAAAGAGATCGGAGAGCCTGTTCACGACCCCCGCCGGCACCCCGGCCGCCTGAAGCGTTTCCATGACGTCCTGGGGCGTCCGGCCCCGGGTCCAGGCTCCGATCAACGCGTCGAGCTCGTCTTCGTGGGCCTTGCGGGCGTCGAGCGAGGCAAACCGCGCGTCCTCCGTCCACTCGGGGCGGCCGGCGGCGCGGCAGAACGCGCGCCACTCATCCTCGGTGTGGACGGCGATCACGCACCAGCGGTCCTCGCCCCGGCAGGGGTAGGCGCCGTGCGGGGCGGCGTGCGGGCTGCGGTTCCCCAGGCAGGTCGGGACGCGGCCGTTCAGCTCGTGATCCAGCAGCGCGGGGGCGAGGAACTGGAGGCCGGCCTCGTACTGCGACAGGTCGATGTACTGCCCGCGGCCGGTGCGCCGCCGGTGATCCAGGGCCGCCGTCACCGCGATCAGGCCGAACCCCACGGCGACGAAGTCGATGTAGGGACCGAACAACAGCATCGGCTCCCCGTCGGCATAGCCGGTCAGGTAGGTGAACCCGCTTTGAGACGTCAGCTGGGAGCCGAAGCCGCGCTGGCCCGCCTTCGGCCCGGTCTGTCCCATGTTGCACGAACTGAGGTAGATGATGGATGGGTTGATCTCGCGGGCGGCGTCGTAATCGAGACCGTTGCGGGCCATGACGCCAGGCACAAAGTTCTCGATCAGGACATCCGCCCAGGCCACCAGCCGCCCGGCGACCTCCCGGCCCTGCGGGTGCTTGAGGTTCAGCGTGACCCCGAGTTTGCTGTCGTTGAAGAGGGCGAAGGAGCCGGTCCGGTTCGGTCCGGGGATGTTGTCCTTATAGGGAGGGTAGTGGACCCGGAAACCGTCGGGGCGCGTCCGCGACTCGACACGGACGACGGTGGCCCCGTGTTCGCCCAGATGCTTGCCGACCATGGGGCCCGCGGCGAACACGGCAAACTCGACGACCTTCACGCCCTCCAGGGCGTGCGGGGTCCGGGCGGCGGCCGGCCGTTCGTCGGTCATAGGACCCCCGCCTGCCGCAGCGTCTCGAGTTCCGGCCGGGAGAGTCCCATCTCGCCGCCGTAGATCTCCCCATTGTGCTCCCCGATCTGTGGGGCGCGGCGGGCGACCGCGCATGAGGCGCCGCCGGTGAGCCTGGCGAACGGTCCGGGATACGTCACGGACCCGCCGAGCTCCGGATGGTCCACCTCCTGCCAGAACCCCCGCGCTGTCAGCTGCGGGTCCCCGCGGATGTCCCTGGCGTCGGCGACGGGGTATCCGAGGATGCTCCGCCTGACGGACTCGGCCGCAAACTCCGCCTTGGTCCGCTTTCCCAGAAACGCGATGAACGGCCCCTCGAGCCGGTCGATCTCCTCTTGCGTGCTGGCGGCGACGTTGAACGCGCCCCAGTCCTTTTCGCTGAGCCACTCCGGAGCCTCGTGCAACTCGGCCATCCACTGCACCATCGCTTCGTTCGAGCGGCGGCCGGCCTCCCCGCCGTAGAAGATGAAATTGATGTGGCCGTCCCGGCAGCGGTAGATGGCGCGCATGCGGGCGCCCGTGGTGCTCCGGCCGACGATGCTGGTTCCGCCTCTATGTAAGTCTTCGCGCATCAGGCTCCAGTGGGCCGGGGCATTGGCCAGGGCCCACAGCAGGCTGTCCCGGATCGAGACGTCGACGTGCTGGCCGCGCCGCGCCGTCTCGCGGTAATAATGCGCGATCAGCGTCCCGGCGGCCGCGTACATCCCTGCCCACATCGCCGCCTGAGGGAGGGAGACGCGGAGCGGCGGCCGTCCCGGCTCACCGACCAGCGCCATCAGTCCGCTCATGGCCATCGCGATCAGATCCGCACCGCGGTATCGGGCGTACGGCCCGGTCTGGCCGAACGGTGTGATCGATGTGAAGACGAGCCGTGGACTGATCTCGCGCAGCGCCCGGTAGCCGGCGCCCCGCCCGTCCAGGTATCCGGGGGGGAACGACTCGATGAGGAAATCCGCCCGGTGCACCAGCCGGCGGAGGAGGTCCTGTCCCGCCGGCGACTCGAGGTTGAGGGTGATCCCGCGCTTGTTGGCGTTGTAGGCCATCCAGGCGAGGCTCTCCGCCGGGCCTGGACCGCCGCCGCGGAACGGCCCGGTCTGCCTCCCCGGGTCGCCGCCGGCGGGCTCGATTTTGATGACATCCGCGCCCAGATCGCCGAGGATGCGGCCGCACAGCCAGCCGGTCCCGTCGGTCAGGTCCAGGACGCGGTAGGGGGCCAGGAGCCGGGCCCCGGCGCGCGGGTCCGCGCCGCCGCGCGCTAGCGGCTGGTCCGCGCCGGCCATCTGGCGTTCCTGCCCCGGGGCGCCTGAGCCTTGCCGACCCGCTTTGCAAAGTACGCGAGGTGCTCGTGCATCAACCGCTGCGCGCGCCCGCGGTCGCGGGCCTTGATCGCCGCCAGGATCCGCTGATGGTCGGTGATGGCGCGCTGCGCCATGTCGTCGGCCGGGAGCAGGGTCTCCAGGGCCTCGTGGAACGGGGCCCGGAACGATGTCACGGTGGACAGCAGGACCTGGTTTTTGGCCGCTTCCGCCAGGGCGAGGTGGAACGCGACGCTGTGGGGCATGAACCGCGGATCCCCGGCCGCCCTCCCGGCCCGCGCGCCGGCGACGGCCTGCTCCATCGCCGCGATGTCCTCGGCCGTGGCGCGCTGCGCGGCCAGGGACGCGACAGACGGCTCCACCGCCAGCCTGGCCTCGGTCAGTTCCTGGATCGTAATCTGGCGGAGGCGCAGCAGG
>DATHLI010000003.1:0-4774 GCA_035488355.1 bacterium
CGAAGGCATCGAGATCCTCACCGGCACCCCCGCCGGGGCGCCCGACGGAGACGGCCGGTTCCCCGCGGGCTCGGTGAACGGCCGCGTGGCCCAGCACCTGGCAGATTTGGCCCGCCGCTATCGTGAGTTCGGCCCCACGGCAGAGCGCCCGGCAGAACGTTCGCCGGCGGAGCCGCCCAAGGATCCCCCACCGTCTTCCTCCTAACGGGCGCGGCGGCGGCCGGCCCCTCGGGGCCGCGCCGTTAGACCGCGGATAAAGCGCCCCACCCCCCCAGAGCCCGCCCCTGATACGGCCTCCCGGCTGACGCCCCGGGCGTCCGTGCGCGGGGCGTTCCTGGGCATAGAACAAGGGGGGCACGACGACCATGCTGGACGTACCGGGGACGGATTTCAACCCGTGAAGCCTGTGAAGCCCGAGACCGCCGAGGCGCCACCGGCCGAGCAGACCGGCATGCGGGACGCGCTGGCCGCCATCGGCCAGGGCGCGTTCTCGGAGGCCGACGCATCCGCGTTCATGACCGAGGCCGCCGCCACCGTCGCGCGAATCCTCAACGTCCAGTACTGCAGCGTGCTCGAATTCATCAAGGACACGGGAACCTTCCGGCTGTTCGCCGGATTCAGCTGGGCGGGGAACCCGCACGAGGGCGCCATCGTGGACGGCGGCCCGAAGTCCCAGGCCGGCTTCACGCTGACGTCGAGCCTGCCGGTGATCGTGGAAGACTACAAGAAAGAGCCCCGGTTCACGGTGCCTTCCGTCGTCCACAAGACCGCGGTGAAGAGCGGCCTCAGCGTAGCGATCCCCGCCCGGGACGGACCGTTCGGCGTGCTGTCCGTGGCCACGACCGGCGCGCGGGCGTTCAGCGAGGGAGACGTCACCTTCCTGCAGGGCGTCGCCCACGCGTTCGCCGTCGCGGTGGAGCGCCGGAGAGCCATGGACTCTTTGCAGGACACATCCCAGCGGCTCGAGATGCTGGTCGGAGCCTCGCCGCTGGCCATCGTCGAGGTGGATACCGAAGGCAACATCCGCAGTTGGAACGCCACCGCGGAGCGCCTCTTCGGCTGGAGCTTGGACGAGGTGGTCGGTCTCCCCGATCCGCTGCTGTTCCAGAGCACCCAGGAAGAGGTCCATGAGTTGCTCCAGCGCGTGCTCCAAGGGGAGACGCTCACGAAGATCGCGACGCAGGTCGCGCAGAAGGAAGGGCCCTTGGTCAACGTGACGGTCTCCGCCGCCCCGACCTTCGATCAGACCGGATCCATCAGCGGCATGCTCGTCCTGATCGCGGACATGACCGAGCAGCGCCAGACGGAAGCGGCCCGGGCCCAGCTGACCGAGCTCATCGAGACGACGACGGACTTCGTGACCATCACCGACCTTCCCGGCCGGGGGTTCTACATCAACGGCGCGGGCCGGCGGATGCTCGGGATCTCCCCCGAAGAAGATATCTCCGCCCTCACCCTCGAGACCATCTTCGCCGGGGACGCGCAGTCGTTCATCGCCAACGACGTCATGCCCGCCGCCGTGCGCGACGGTGGGTGGAACGGTGAGGTGATGTTGTTCAGCCGGAACGGCAAGCAGATCCCCGTCTCGATGGTCATGATCGCGCACACCGGACCGGATGGGCACGTGGAATTCTATTCGCTCATCGCCCGGGATATCAGCGAGCGCAAGCGGTTCGAGCAGCAGCTGGTGCAGCTGGCCAATCACGATCCCCTCACCGGCCTCTACACCCGCCGGCGGTTCCAGGAGGAAGTAGACCGCCACCTGGCGGAGGCCCGCCGCTACGGCGTCCACGGCGCGCTGGTGTTCGTGGACCTCGACCAGTTCAAGGACGTCAACGACAGCCTGGGCCACCCCGCCGGGGACGCCCTCCTCGTCCGCGTGAGCGCCCTGCTGCGGGAGCGGCTGCGGGAGACCGACATCATCGCCCGGATGGGCGGCGACGAGTTCGCCGTCCTCCTGGCGCACACGGACCGCACCCAGGCGCTCGCGCTCACCGAGCGCCTGCTGGATTCGCTGAGGAAGACGACGATCGAGGCCGAGGGCCGTCCGATCAACGTCACGGCCAGCATCGGCATCGCCCTCTTTCCGGAGCATGCCACCACCCTGGACGATCTCCTGGCCCGCGCGGATCTCGCGATGTACCAGTCCAAAGAGAACGGCCGGAACCAGTTCAGCCTCTACGCCCCCGACCGGGACCTGCAGGCCGACAGCCAGTCGCGGCTCTCCTGGCAGCGCCGCATCCGCGAGGCCCTGGATCGGGACCTGTTCCAGCTGCAGGCGCAGCCCATCCTCGATCTGCGCACCAACCGCATCGCCCAATACGAGCTCCTGGTCCGCATGATCGGGGACAAAGGAGAGATCATCCACCCGGGCGCCTTCCTCGATACGGCCGAGCGCTTCGGGCTCATCCAGGCGATCGACCGCTGGGTGATCCGGCGCGCCATTCGCCTCCTCGCCGGGCACCATGGGGCCGGGCGCGACATCAAACTGGCCGTCAACGTCTCCGGCAAGGCGCTGGCGGACGCCGACCTGCTCCCCATGATCCAGGACGAGCTCACCCGCGCCGGCGTCAACCCGCGCAGCCTCTCCCTCGAAATCACGGAGACCACGGCCATCACCAACATTCACCTGGCGGAGAAGTTTGTGGATACGCTGCGGAATCTCGGATGCCAGGTCGGGCTCGACGACTTCGGCGTCGGGTTTGCGTCGTTCTATCATCTGAAGTCCCTGGCGGTAGACTACCTCAAGATCGACGGCAGCTTCATCCGCGACCTCCCCCGCAACACCGTCGACCAGCATCTTGTCAAGGCGATCGTCGCGATCGCCCGGGGACTGGGCAAGGCGACGATCGCGGAGTTTGTGAGCGACGATGAGACGCTGAAGTTGCTGCGGGAGTACGGGGTGGACTGCGCGCAGGGCTTCCATATCGGGGCCGACGCCGGCCCGGAAATCGTCTCCCTCGGTCCGGAGGCGGCCGCCCCGCCCAAGCGACGGTGAGCAGGTATGGAGCCCCCGCAGGGGTTAACCTCTGCGTGCTGTTTGCCGGATGAAGCCGGCCCCTTTCAGGAGCAGCGAACGGTTGGCCCCGTCGGAATGGAAAAACGCGGCGGCGTCGCGAACGAGTTTCTCCAGCCCGCGCTCTCGCATGTAGCCGTACCCTCCGTGGAGCTCCAGGGCCGTGGTGACGACGCGCCACGCCACCTGGGACGCAAACACCTTTGGAAACGCCCCCAGGGTCGGCTCCCACCCATCGTCGCGATGATCCGCGGCCCACGCGGCCTGATACGTATAGGCTCGGGCCGCATCGAGCAGCATCCGCATCTCAGCCACGTCCGCGGCGACAAGATCATGATCGAGAAGAGGACGCCCCCCCTGCACCCGTGTGCCCGTCCACTCGAGCGTCCGCTCATACGCGGCTTCGGCGACGCCGAGGACGCTGGCCGCCGCGTAGGCGTTGCTCGCCGGGAAGAATTCGACCAGCACGTCAAACCCACCGCCGACCCGCCCGAGCACATGGTCGTCGGGGACAACACAGTCTTGGAAAATCAGTTCGGCATTATTGACCAGCCGCTCTCCCATTTTATTGTGCACGGCGCCGATGGTGAAGCCGGGCGTGTCGCGCGTGAGAAGAAAGCACGTGGCGCCCTCGACCAGGCCCTTGCCCGGCTCGGTTTGCGCGAAGACCAGGTACAAGCCCGCGCGGCTCCCGTTGGAGATGAAGTGTTTCTTCCCCGTCACCACCCACCCCCGATCCCGGCGAACGGCGACCGTGCGAAAACGGGCGCCGGGGTCTCGCACCGGGATGATGTAGTCCGAGGAGGTTTCCGGCTCCGTGATGGCGATCGCCAGCAGAAAATTGGGATCGTCCCGGAAGGGGTGCAGGAAGCGCTGTCGCTGGGCCGCCGTGCAGGCCTTGTGAAGGGTTTGAGCGATCTTGAGGACCTGCGCGAAGATCACCGAGACCCCGAGATCCGCTTTGGCGAGCTCCTCAATGACGATGGCGGTTGTGAGTGAATCCGCCCCCTGGCCCCCGAGCTCCGGGGGCAGCGTGAGGGTCCGCAGGCCCACCTTGCTGGCTTCCTCGACGATCGCCGTCGAGAAACACTCTCGGGGATCCGCGCGCCGGTCGAGGTCTGCCGCCGCCGGAGCCACGACCCTGCCGGCGAACTCACGGGCCACGTCCCGCAGTCGCCGCTGAGCCGGCGTGATGGCGAAGGGACCCACGTCCACCACCTCCCCGCGTCAGGCATTCGGCGCGAGCGGGGTGGACTCCCGGACGAGATAGGCGGCGGGAACTCCGGGCCGGGCCGCCATGAGGACCTCGTCGAAGATCGTTAGCGCCACCTTGCCGGCTGCGAGCCCGCCGGCAGGCGTGAGGCCTTGGGGCGGGGGCGGGCGGCCACGCGGGACACGGTCGCCCGCCGCGTGGTGCGCGTTCCGAGCAAGATCCAGATCCGCCGGTAGATGGCGCCGAGCCCGGCCCGCGTGTCGGGGTTGCTCCGGCCGCGGCCGGTCAGATAATCGTGCAGAACGCTCAAGACGACCCCGGAGGGCATCCGCTTCAAGATCCGCTTGCCGACCCGCGCCACGGCTTCCAGTTCGACGATCGCCTCCTCGAGCGCGTCGTCCGCAAGGTCCTCGCTCGACCGCTGCCGCCGCGCGTGGACCAGTTCGTGGACGATCGTAAACCGTTTCTCGGGCTCGGGGAGGCCCGCCTCCACCCAGATCTCGTTGCCCTCTTCGCCCATGTGGAGCAGGCCGGCGAACGTGGTG
>DATHLI010000004.1:0-7482 GCA_035488355.1 bacterium
GGTCGAGCGGCCGGCCGGTGCTGCGCTGCATCGCGATGGAGGCCACCACCCCGCCTACGAAGTTGTCGCCGCACCCCACGCTATCGCCCGTGGGCAGGGCGCCCGACGCCTGGTCGCGGAGGATCGCCTCCACGACGGGAACGCGCCCCTCGGCCGGGGTGAAGGGGCGCCCCCGGGACCAGTAGAGGACCGGCTCCACGCCCTGCGTCACCAGGACGGCCCCGGCTCCAGCGCGCCGGAAGAAGGCCAGGGCGCGGTCGAGGTCGGCCTCGCCCGAGTGAAGGAGCGCTTCGGCCCGGTTCACGACCAGCAGGTCGATGTGGCGGTACGCCTCATCCGAATCGCCGATTGGCCAGCGGCCCCGGTCGCCGCCGCGCGCCGGGTCGAAGGCCGTCCCCACTACGGTGACGGCGCCGGCGCGGCGGCATGCGGCCAGGAGGTCAGTGAGACGGGCGCACAGCCTGGGCTCCCACCAGATGGCGGAGAAGAGCGCCACCTCGCTCTCGAAGAAGTCGCGATCCAGGTCCTCCGGGGCGAGGGCTAGCGCGTCCGACACCCCGGCCTCGGCGATGAAGCTGCGCTCTGCGACGCCCCCGTCCCCCCGCTCGTTGAGGATGTGGGTCTTGGGGTAGCGCCCGCGGCGCGTGCCGAGGCGCGCGGTCGAGAGGGGGGTGCGGGAGAGGAGCCGGCGGACCAGCGCGCCGTCCTTGTCGTCGGAGAGGTTGGCGTACAGGCGGACCTCGATCCCCTCGCCGCGGACGATCTGCGCCGCCGCCACCAGGGCCGCCGCCGCCACGCCTCCGAGCGTCGTCCGGGATCCTGCGCCGGCGATCTCCGCCGCGATCTCGGTCACCGGGCGGCCGGCGCGCGCCTCGAGCGCGCTGCGCAGCACCGCGGCGCCGCGGACCAGCCCGCCGTCGCCGGGGGCGCGGGACAGGTAGGGTGCGAGCCGCGCCTGGCCCTCGCCGGGCGGCACCTCATGGAGCACGTCCAACACGCAGCAGCCGGCGCCCGAGATCCGCATGGCGTACTTCGCCGGGGTCGTCTCAGCGGGGGAGCAGGACCGGCTCGGTCACGAGGGAGTCCTCCTCCAGCGAGCGGCGCGGCCGCAGCCCCTTCTTGCCTAGCGCAGCGTGGTATCCGCGCACCGCCTCGGCCGCGCCAACCTCGCCGCGGACAACGCGCCACATGAAGCCCAGCATCTCCAGCGGCGACTCGGCCAGGTTGATCTTGCGGCCGAAGAGGGCGACCCGTGCCCCGTGGCGCATCGCCTGCGAGAGCAGCTCGAAGGTGTCGCGGGTGGTTCCGGCCGCCCCCCCGAGGATGCCGACGATAAGCGAGGGGTCGTGCTCGACCAACTCCTCCAAGGCGCGAGCCCCGTTGTAGGCGATCTTGAGGAAGAGCGGCCGCTCCGCGGAGGTGACGCCTGCAAGCGCCCGCACGACGCTGTCGTTCACGAAGGAGGGCACCGCCTCCGGCGCCAGCCCTGCCGGCGCATTGGGATTGAAGACCTCGAGGAAGTGGCGGAAGCCCGCGCGCAGCGCCTCCTCGCGGAAGCGGGCGTAGGCCTCCAGCGAGGCGTGGTCCCGGTCCAGCCGGTTGTTGAAGGTCATCGAGTACAGGCCCAGATCGCAAAAGGGCCGGACCCGCTCCAGCGAAGCGGTGCGGAAGGGTCGCGAGGGCTCGGCCGAGTAGGCGGCCCCCCGCGGCAGCCAGATGTCGGTGGTGTCGTTGGCGCGGATGGCCAGGGTCACCGGGCCCTCGGCGAAAAGGCCGCGCCGGGCGAGCTCCTCGCCGTTGGCCGCCGAAACCAGCATGACGTCCACTGCGCCAGCGCGGACGATCTCCTCCATGGAGCCGAGGTGGGCGGTGCGCGTCTTCAGCCCGCCGCGCTCGGCCGGCCCCGCCGCGGCGACGCCGAGCGCCATGTCGCTGTCGCCCGCGTCCGCCATGACGAAGTCGGCGGGGGTAAAGGATCCGGAGCGGATCCGTGAGAGCTTCCGGTCCAGGGTCTTCATGCTCGGCGCCTCCGGGGCGTGGCGGGACGCTCGTCTTAGGGCGGCGCCAGATGCGCGTCAAGCGCCACAGACGAAGGCCGCAACCGGAGGCGGCGTTGACTCGGCCCCTGCGGCGCTTTCTAATGCCGGCATCGCCTCACCACAGGGGGGCTTTCCCGAAAAGGGCTGCCGCCTGCAGTGAACACGCCGCGACGCCGGGCAGGGGGTTCGGCGCTCGGGGCTTTCCGGAGGAAATCATGACGCTCCATTCCAGGTCCGCTATCTGGCTGCTGGCGGCCGTGGCTGTCCTCGTGGCTGGTACGGCGGGCCCGGCAAGGGCAGCCGACGTCTTCATCGGCCTTATCACCAAGACCGACAGCAATCCCTTCTTCGTCAAGATGCGCGAAGGCGCCGACGCCACCGCCAAGAAGGTCGGCGCCCGGGTGCAGAGCTTCGCCGGCAAGTTCGACGGCGACAACGATACGCAGGTGGCGGCCATCGAGAACCTCATCTCCGCCGGGGCCAAGGGCATCCTCATCACCCCGAGCGACACCAAAGCCATCGTGCCGACCGTGAAGAAGGCGCGCGACGCCGGCATCCTGGTCATCGCCCTCGACACGCCGCTCGAGCCCATCGAGGCGGCCGACGCCACCTTCGCTACCGACAATTTCAAGGCCGGCCTGCTCATCGGCGAGTGGGCGGCCAAGACGCTCGGCGCCAAGACCAAGACCGCCCACGTCGCCTTTCTGGACGCGCTGGAGAACCAGCCGACGGTGGACGTGGCCCGCGACCAGGGCTTCATGAAGGGGTTCGGCATCGACCCCAAGGACACGAGCCGCTACCTGGACGAGGACGACAAGCGCATCGTCGGCCACTTCTGGGCCAAGGGCTCCGACGAGGGCGGGCGCACCGGCATGGAGACCCTCCTGCAGAAGGACCCGAGCATCAACGTGGTCTACACGATCAACGAGCCGACGGCGGCCGGCGCCTACGAGGCCCTCAAGGCGGCGGGCAAGGCCGACGGCAGCGTGCTCGTGGTCTCGGTCGACGGCGGCTGCCCGGGCGTGAAGAATGTCAAGGCCGGCGTCATCGGCGCGACCTCGCAGCAGTACCCGCTGCTCATGGCATCGAAGGGCGTGGAGGCGGTGGTGGAGTTCGCCAAGACCGGCAAGAAGCCGAAGCCCACCCCGGGCCTCAAGTTCTTCGACACTGGCGTGCAGCTCATCACCGACAAGCCAGTGCAGGGCCTCAAGTCGATCAACACCGCCGAGGGGCTGAAGCTCTGCTGGGGCTGATCGCCCTCGGCGAGGCCGGAGCGCCCCGGGGCGTGCCGTGAAGGGCGCGCCTCGGCGGCGGCTGACCATGACGAACGAGACCGAGATGGCCCCGCTGGTTCCGGCAGCGGCCACGGCGGAGGCGGCCGACGCCACTCCCGCGCGCGCGGAGGAGCACCGCTCGCCGGGACGACGCGTCCAGCAGTTCCTCCACGTCTACCCCACCACCATCCCGTTCCTGGTGCTGCTCCTGGGGGTGATCGGCTTCGCCTTCATCGCCGGCGGGCGCTTCTTCCACCCCCTGAACCTCAGCCTCATCCTGCAGCAGGTGACGATCATCGCCATGGTGGGCATCGCCCAGACGCTGGTCATCCTCACGGCCGGCATCGACCTCTCGGTCGGGGCGATGATGGTCTTGTCCTCGGTGGTGATGGGGCGGCTCGCGGTCCTCTCCGGAGTGCCGGTGCCGCTCGCCTTCGCGGCCGGGATCCTGACGGGGACCGCCTGTGGCTTCGCCAACGGCCTGGTGGTCACGCGGCTCAGGCTACCGCCCTTCATCGTCACCCTCGGCACCTGGAGCGTCTTCGGCGCGGTCAACCTCCTCTACTCCAAGAACCAGACGCTGAGGTACCAGGAGATCGCCGAGGTCGCCCCCTTTCTGCAGGCCACCGGCCGCCTGTTCAAGATCCACGACTACCTGCCGCTCGACTTCCTCGGCGGCGCCGGCGTCACTACCGGCTCGCTCCTGATGATCGCGTTCGCCTTCCTGACGGCCTACGTGCTGCGGCGCACCGCCTTCGGCCGGCACGTCTACGCGACCGGAGACGACCCGGAATCGGCGCAGCTCGTCGGCATCCACGTGGACCGGACGCTGGTTGCGGTCTATACGCTGGCCGGCTTCCTCTGCTCCGTGGCCGCCTGGATCCTCATCGGCCGCATCGGCGCGGTCAGCCCCAACGCCGGTGCCACCGCCAACCTCGACAGCATCACCGCGGCGGTCATCGGGGGCACGAGCCTTTTCGGCGGGCGCGGCAGCATCACCGGCACGCTCTTCGGCGCCCTCATCGTCGGCGTGTTCCGCAACGGCCTGGCGCTGGCCGGCCTGCAGAACACCTGGCAGGAGCTGACGGTCGGCCTGCTCATCATCGTGGCCGTGGCTCTGGACCAGTGGATCCGGAGGCTCGCCACGTGAACGCCCCCGGCGCCGCCCCAGCCACTCCTGTCCTGCAGGCGCGGGGGCTCGTCAAGCGCTTCGGCAAGGTGGTGGCCATCGACCACGCCGACTTCGACCTCAAGCCGGGCGAGATACTGGGAGTGATCGGCGACAACGGCGCCGGCAAGTCCACCATGATCAAGATCCTGGCGGGGGCCCTCCGGCCCGACGCCGGTGAGGTCCTGATGGACGGCAGGCCGGTCCACTTCCGCTCGCCGCTGGACGCTCGGGCCGCCGGCATCGAGACCGTCTACCAGAACCTGGCGCTGTCGCCGGCGCTGACCGTGGCCGAGAACATGTTCCTCGGCCGCGAGCGGCGCCGGCCCGGGCTGGTGGGAGCGTTCTTCCGCCACCTGGACCGGGCCGGCATGCGCCGCGAGGCGCGCGAGCGGCTCACCACCCTCGGGCTGCTCACTGTCCAGAGCGTGGACCAGCCGGTCGAGACCCTCTCCGGCGGCCAGCGGCAAGGCATCGCCGTGGCGCGCGCCACCGCCTTCGGCACGCGGGTGGTGATCATGGACGAGCCCACCGCCGCGCTCGGAGTCAAAGAGTCGCGCAAGGTGCTGGAGCTCATGCTCGACGTGAAGCGGCGCGGCCTGCCCATCGTCCTCATCAGCCACAACATGCCCCACGTCTTCGAGGTGGCCGACCGCGTCCACATCCATCGCCTCGGGCGCCGCATCGCCATCATCGATCCCAAGGCCCACTCCATGTCCGACGCGGTCGCCATCATGACCGGCGCCATGAAGCCGCCTCCGGCGGAGGCCATTGGCGAGCCGCCGCCGGCCTGATCGGCCGGGGTCGAGCAAACGTTCCGCCACAGCGGTCCCCGGACGGCGGGCGCAGCCGCCGGTCCTGAGCTGCCTGGTAGCCCGAGGCATACCAAAGTATGACGGCCGTTAACGTTCGCTTAACGAATGCGATGCTGCGGATCGGCTGATGCGTCCGCTCCGAGCGCGCTTTTCGCGCCGCTCGTCCGCAGCAGACCGGCCCTGGTCTGGATCGAGCCGGGAATAACGAACCGGCTCAGGTCGTCACGCCATCAAATCACCGAACGCCGAAGATTCCGGCACTGAAAAGGAGAACGAAAATGTCTTCGAAACTGACACTGTCCATCGCCGTCGCGGTCCTGCTGTCCGCCGTGGGCGGCGTTGCCCGGGCGAACCCGATTCCGACCACCACGGACGAGGCCCGCGCGCTCAACGGGCAATACACGAGCCAGCTGTCCATCGACCACAACCCGCAGGCGAACGCGGAGGTCACCAGCACGGACGATGCCCGCGCCGTGGCGGGCAACACGGTACCGGCGCCGATCAGCCCTTCGGTGCAGTCGATGATCGCGAGGGATTGGGGCGAGGAGCGGTCGGGAAACGGATACGAGCCGCAGACCGTCGAAACGCCGTCGACGTCGCTGGCGCAAAATCCTACGGATGGCGCGACAACCGCCCAGGGCAACTGACCGCCGCCCACGACGAGCATGAACGGGCGAGGGTCGCGCCGTGCCCCGGTCGAGGCATGGGACTCCTGCATAGGACCCGCGGGAGGTGGCGGAGCGCCATTCAGGTCTGCTAGTGGTGACGGGAGCCCGGACACGCAAGAGAGCCGTCCGTCCCGTCATCATGATGCAACCGAAGGCGTGTGTTCGTGCTGAACTCGCGGGCGAGCTTCAGCGGTGTGGCCCTGCGTAGATGGCGAAGGGGACGCCGTGAGACAAAACCGTATCCAGCAAGCCTGCGCCTGTCCTTGTGGCGCATCGCGCTTCGAGGTGTCGGGCAGGCCGCTCGTGCGTCTCCTCTGTCACTGCACCATCTGCCAGGCATTCAACCGGCAGCCGTACGCCGACGTGACGGCCTTCTGGGCGGGAAGCATCACGCTGCGAGTCGGCCATCAGATCGAGTTCAAGCGCTATCGGCCTCCACCGGCGGCGAGGCGGGGTCACTGCCGGTCCTGCAGCGCGCCCGTCGTCGAGTTCTTGCGGCTTGCCCCGTTCGTCCAACTCGCGTTCGTGCCGTCGAAGCTCTTCCCGGATCAGGGGGCGCTGCCGCCGCCGGCCCTCCACCTCTTCTATCATCGCCGGCTGGGCGACATCGCCGACGACCTCCCGAAGGTCAGCGGCTACTGGGCGAGCGAGCTCGCCGTGATGAAGCGTGTCCTCGCGAGCATCGCGGACGCGTGATCGACGTGTGAAGGGAGCGGCGTAGCCCCGCAGCGACAAAGTCAACGTCCGCTACCTCGATGGCGTGGACCCCGCGGCTCTCGACGGCCGCCGCGACAACTGGCCTCGTGCCGGCCACGTCGCGAAGGTTGACTTGCATTGTGCAGGCGATGGCAGCAAAATAGCAGCATGGCTACCTCCATCACCATCCGTAACGTTCCCGACAGGGCGCGTGATGAGCTGGCCGCGCGCGCGGCGCTGTCGGGACGGTCGTTGCAAGAGTACCTTCGCGCGCAGCTCATCGAGCTGGCCAATCGGCCCGACGTCGAGACGGTCCTGGCGAGAATCCGCGAGCGCAAGCAGCGAACAGGCACGCGGCTCTCTGCGGAGAAAATCCTCGCTCACCGCCGTGAAGACCGTCGCTGATGTTGGTGATCGACGCCGCCTTCGTCGTGGCCGCCCTGGTGGACGGCGGGAGAGAAGGCACGTGGGCGGACGGCCTGCTCGGCGGCGAAGCGTTGGCTGCACCGCACCTGATGCCTGTCGAGGTGGCGAACATCCTCCGCCGCGCGGTTGCGAGTGGCGAGCTGACGGCAGACGCGGCCTCCATGGCGCACGCAGATCTGCTGGCGCTACGAATCGAGCTGTTTCCGTACGCTCCGTTCGCGTCGCGCGTGTGGGAGCTGCGGGGCAACGTCACCTGCTACGATGGCTGGTACGTCGCATTGGCAGAGGCCCTCGATGCGCCGCTCGCGACACTCGACGCGCGACTCAGCCGTGCCTCCGGGCCGCGCTGCAGGTTTCAGCTTCCACCGCCGGGATGAGCTCCCGGCCAATCCTGCA
>DATHLI010000005.1:0-1923 GCA_035488355.1 bacterium
GCCCAGCACGTTCTCGACCGGGATCGTGCAGTCCTCAAGCAGCACCTCGGCGGTATGCGAGGCGCGGATGCCCATCTTCTTTTCCTTCTTGCCCATGCGCAGACCCTTGGTCCCCGGCGGCACGACGAAGCTGGCCTGGCCCCGCGTGCCGAGCTCCGGCTCGACCGCGGCCACCACGACGTGGACGTCGGCGATGCCGCCGTTGGTGATGAAGATCTTCTGGCCGTTGATCACCCACTGGCCGTTTTTGCGGACGGCGCGCGTCTTCATAGACGACACGTCGGAGCCCGCGTCCGGCTCGGTGACCGCGAAGGCGCCCAGCGCCGGCCTTTCCGGAGTGCCGAAGCAGGCCGGGATCCAGGTCGAGATCTGCTCGGGCGTGCCCTGGGAGAAGATCGCCGCCACCGGCAGCCCGGTGCCCTGGATGGCCAGCGCGATGCCGGCGCAGCCCCAGGTCAGCTCCTCGGCCACGAGCGCCGGCATGATCCCGGTGCCGTCGCCGAACGTCTGCTGCAGGAACTCAGTCCCGTACAGCCCGACCTCGGCCGCCTTCTTGACGATCGGCCACGGGAACTCCTCGGACTCGTCGTACTGGTGCGCGAACGGGCGGATCTCCTTCTCGGCGAAGCTGTGGACCCAGTCCCGGATCTCCTTCTGCTCGTCGCTCAGCTCGAACGAAATCATGTTTGCCGTTGCACTCCTGAAACCTATAACGCGGTGGTACTCGTACGTACCGTTTCCAGGCAACAAACCTACGCCGCATTGCGTCATGACGTCAACTGGTTAAGGCTTTGGCGCGGGGCGACGGATGGCCTGGACGGCCAGCCGGTAGGCGCTGAAGACGAGGAACGCCCCCCAGAATCGGGCCAGGAGGGGGCCGGGGATCTCGACCGCGACCAGGGCCCCGATGATCGCCCCCACCACTCCCCCACCACCCATCCAGAGCGCCGCGTCACGGATCACGTTCCCCTGCCTGAGGTGGGTGTAGCCGCCGACGATGGCCGTCGGCACGATCGCCACCAGCGAGGTTCCCTGCGCCACGGATTGCGAGGCGTTGAACCCGACGGTCATCGTGGGGACGAAAAGCAGCCCGCCGCCAATCCCGAGCACGCCCGACAGAAAGCCCGCCGCCAATCCCCCGGCCACCGCGATGATGTCGCGCCAGGTCACGGGAAGAGCAGCTCCTTGAGCCCGACGACGCCGAGCAGGACGGCGACCGCGATCCTCAGCGGCTGCTCGGGGATGCGGCGGAGCAGTCGCGCCCCAAGAAACACCCCGACTACGCTGCCGATGATCAGAAGCAGGGCGAGGTGGAAGTCGACCTGGGGCGACCCCTTACGAAAGTAGTAGATGGGCAGGGCCGCGACGGCGATCGGGATGATCGCGACCAGCGAGTTGGCGTTGGCGTTGCGCTGGGGCACGCCGGCCCACAGCACCTGGAGCGGGACCAGCACGAAGCCGCCCCCGACCCCAAGCAACCCACCGAGCACGCCGCCCAAAAAGCCGATCGTCGCGAAGACGGCCTGGCGGCTGATCTCGGTCGGTTATTCGGTCGGGCGGGGCGGGGTCTCGGGCTGGCCGGTCACCACCGAGTGATGCCGGAAGCCGACGTTCGGTGGCGGCACCGCGCCGGGCTGCTTTGACTTCTTCTTTTTCTTGGTCTCCCGTCCCTGCTTGTCGCGTCCTTTAGCCATGGCGCCCAGTTTCCACGACCAGGGCCAGTTCGCGCAAGAACGATTCCACGTCGGTGACCAGCCCGACCGACTGCCAGCTGCCGCGATCGGCCAGCTTGGTGACGACCGCGGGGTTGATGTCGACGCACACGGTGCGCACCCCGGCCGGGAGCATGTTGCCGGTGGCGATGGAGTGCAGCATCGTCGAGAGCATCAAGGCGATGCGGACCCCGCCCAGCGCGGCGCGCAT
>DATHLI010000006.1:0-3574 GCA_035488355.1 bacterium
CCGGCGAGATGGCGGCGGGCGAGCGCGTGGTCATCAACCCGATCCTCTGCTGCGGCCGCTGCGAGTTTTGCCTCGCGGGCGAGCAGTCGATGTGCCGGGAGTATCGGATCTTCGGCGAGCACACACCGGGCGGCATGGCGGAGTTCACCGTCGCCCCCGCGGCCAACCTCATGAAGATCCCCAGCGCGGTGGCCTTCGAACAGGCCGCGGCCGCGCCCGTCTGCTCCACGACCGCGTGGCGGATGGTGGTGAGCACCGGCCGGCTTCGCGCCGGGGAGGACCTTCTGGTCGTGGGCGCGTCCGGCGGTGTGGGGAGCGCGGCGCTGGTCGCCGGCCGGCGGGCAGGCGCCCGCGTCTTTGCCCTCGTGGGCGGCCCGGAGAAGGCCGCGAAGGCGGAGCGCCTCGGGGCGGTCCCGATCGATCGGGTCCGATATCCGCGCTTCAGCGAGCGGGTCCGGGAGTTGACGGCGTCCGGCGTCCACGTCGCCGCCGATCCGGTCGGCGCCCCGACCTGGCCGGAATCGATCCGCAGCCTGCGGCCGGGGGGACGCATGGTCATCTGCGGCGCGACGGGGGGAGAGCGCCCGAGCATCGACATCCGAGAGATCTACCAACGCCACCGGCAGATCCTCGGGGCTCCCATGGGCAACCTGACAGATTTCCAGACCGTCATGGGGCTGGTCTTCCGCGGGGAACTCACCCCGGTCATCCACACGGTTCTGCCGCTATCCGAGATTCGTGAGGCGCACCGGTTGTTTGAGGCCCGGGAGCATTTCGGGAAGGTGGTGCTCGTTCCGTAAGGCCTCCGCGGTGGCCCTGGACCGGGGTCAGGCGGACCGGCGGATGTGGAGGATCGTAATCGCCCCGATAATGGTGGCGATGCCAAACGCGCGCAGGGGGGTCATGGCATCCCCCAGCAGCAGGACGCTCAGGGCCACCGTGACCACGGGCTCGAGGGTTCCGAGCATCGCCGCCCGCACCGCGGGCATTGCTCTCAGTCCCGAGAGCAGCAGGATCGGCGCGATGAGATTGGCCAGGAGGGAGACCCCGAGGACCGCGGCGTATGCGGGGACCGGCATCGCCAGCGTCAGCTGTCCTGCGGCCAGCGCGGCGGCCCAGTACATGGCCGCGGAGATCGGCCCCAGGATGGCCATCGCGGTGATCGGCAGCACGTCCCGTACGATCCGCCGAGCCGCGACCATGTAGATGGCGGATGTCAGCGTGGCAACGGCGATCATGACGAGCCCGAGTCCCTGAGCGGCGGCGGGGGTCTGCCCCGCGACCAGCAACGCCCCAGCGATGACGCCGGCGAGCAGGCCCAATTCATCGGGCCGGACGCGTTCCCCCAAGAACCACCAGCCCATCCAGGCGACGTGGATCGGATAGGTGTAGGAGAGGACCGAGGCCGACGAGGCCGGAAGATAGGCCAGGGCCTGAAAGTACGCAAACACCTGGACCGGGATCAGCGTCGAGCCCATCACGATCAGGGGGACCAGCGATGAGCGGGGCGGTTGGAATGGGGTGCGGGTCGCGATCAGGCCGGCCCAAAGGCAGGCCGCGGCGAACGTGGACCGGAGCGCCAGGAGGGTCAGGGGGGTGACCCCAAACCCGTACACCATCTTGGCGATGATGGGTGAGATCCCGTAGAAGACGGCCGAGATCAGGATGAACAGCGACGGCATGAACTCATTTTACACATTTGTGATGAACGGACGGATATACTAACGGACGGACACGAACGCCGCACGGCAACCCGTTCAAGGAGGGATCCTCATGCAGAAAGTTCTCAGGTGGGCGCTTGGACCCGCGGTCGTGGTCGCCCTCGCGTTGTCCATTCAGGGAACGTCCGCGCAGGAGATGGGCATGAAGATCGAGCTCAAGACCGCGATCACGCACGCGGGGTTCGCGTCGAAGTACGATTCGTTGGCCGAGGTGACGCTGCACCTGCATCACGTCGTCAACTGCCTGGTCGGCCCTGACGACAAGCTGTTCGATAAGGCGGCCGGAAACCCGTGTCAGGGACAGGGCAAAGGCGTCCTGCCCGAGATCAAAGCGTCGATGGGGACCGACCAGGAGTACAACGTGGCATGGTGGCTGGCCCATCTCGGCGACGAGGCCATTTCAATGAAGAACCTGGCTCAGGCCAAGGCGGCCGCGCACATCATCGAAGTGCAGCTGACCAGCATGTCGAAGATGTAGCCCGGCTCAAATCAGCCTCGCCGGGGTGGACGCCAGAGGCGTCCACCCCTTGCCTTTGTCCCGGGACGTCCGCCCGCTAAAAACAGGGCCAGACGGCCCTCGGCGCCCGCGCCGGGCGGGCCTGCGTCTAGGCTCTCTGCAAGTCGGGCAAAACTGCAGATGAGGGGGATCGGGTCCCCAGGCCATGGTCACCGGCCGGGATCCGGCACCCGTGTGTCAATGCAAAGGAGGTTGCGGAACTGACGCCTCAGGCCGCGCAAAGGGTTCCGGCGGACCGGATCATCGTCATCGAAGGCCCCTTTCAGTCCGAACAGGGGCGCGATGACCTTTGGGCCCAGGCGACGATCGAGGTCGGAGGACGCCAATACCGCGTGGCGGCGGTGATCCCGGGCGTGTCCGATTTCCACCACTTCTTCGGGATGACCGAGGAAGAACGCGAAGAAGCGCGAGGATGGTTCGCCCTCCTTGATCTTGCCCGCTGCTCGGTCGAGGCCTTTGCACAAACCTCCGGCGAGTATTTGCCGGAGGTCAATATCCGCATTCCCCCCGCGCCGCCGTCTCAGCGCTGGATGATAGATGGCGTCATAAAATTCGTCCGCGATCAGCTTCGAGAGTATGTGCTCGAGTGGGACGGTTCCAGTTGGGTGGCCCAACCGGCTGGGGGTCAGACCAAGGCGGCAATGCCTCTGCGGACTAAGGCGGCGGTGCCTCTGCGGACCAAGGCGGCGGTGCCTCTGCGGTCCAAGCCGGCAGCGCCCCCGGTGGAAGAACCGGCGGCCCCCCCGCAGGACGAACCAGCGGCTTCCCCAGAGGAGGAGCTGGCAGCATCTTCGGAGGAGGAGCCGGAAGCGCCCCCCGAGGAGGAGCTGGAAGCGGCCCCAGAGGAGGAGCTGGCAGCATCTTCGGAGGAGGAGCCGGAAGCGGCGCCCGAGGAGGAGCCGGAAGCGGCGCCCGAGGAGGAGCTGGAAGCGGCCCCCGAGGAAGAGCCGGAAGCGGCCCCCGAGGAAGAGCCGGAAGCGGCCCCCGAGGAAGAGCCGGAAGCGGCCCCCGAGGAAGAGCCGGAAGCGGCCCCGGCGTACGAGTTGGAAGTGGCTTCGGAGGAAGAGCCGGAACCGGCTCCGGAGGACGAACCAGCAGCGACTGAGGAGGTTGAACAAGTAACGCCTCCGAGGACTCCGCCGACGCCGGCCCCTCAGGTCAAGCCGGCATCGTTTCCGCAATTTAATCCGGAAGCAGTCCCGAAGGTCAAACGGCTGACACCGCGGCAGGCGAAACCGGCGGGGCCCCCGTGGGCTCAACCGGCGGCCCCTGCGAAGCCGGTCACGCCGCCACAGACAAGACCGGCCGCGCCCTCGTGGGCCAAGCCGGCGGCCCC
>DATHLI010000007.1:0-1532 GCA_035488355.1 bacterium
ATGGCGGTGCGCGCGCTGGTGGACGTCGAATTGCACCACGGCGCGCTCACGGTCGACATGGCCGCGGCCGTCTACCAGGAGCGGGCCGGCCTCGCCCCTGAGGCGGCCCGAGCGGAGGCGGTGAAGAACAGTATGTTCCCCGGGACCGCCATGATGTATTCGACGGGCAGGGACTCCATCCACCGGCTGCGGCGCGATCTCGCGGCCGGTCACCCCGGGAGGTTCGACCTGCGCGGCTTTCACGACCGCTTTCTGGCCCACGGGTCGGTCCCGGTGGCGCTCGTCGGAGCCGCCATGCGCAAGGCCGACGCGCGCGTCTAAGACCGCACGTTCAAGATCGGGAGGACCGGCTCGAGCCGGCACGGCCAAAGGGGGGACGAACATGGGCAGCAGCGGGCGTCACGACGGCGGCGGAGATGATGCGGAGCGATCACCCCGCCATCCGAGGGTGAGGCGGGCGGACCCGATGGGCCGCGTGACCCGCCGGGAGGTAATCGCGGCGGCCGGCGCCTGGATCGGGGCGGCGGGCCTCGCCGCGGGCGGGGTGCTGCGTCCCGCCGCGGCGGCGCCGGGCGGCGGCGGCACGCTGGTCTATGGGCTCGGGTTCGACCTGGACGACACGATGGATCCGCAGGTCACCGATTTTGACTCCACGATCCGCGTCACCCTGAACGTGTGCGAGCCGCTCGTCTGGGAACCCACCCCGGGGCATTTCGTGCCGGCGCTTGCCGAGTCGTGGGACGTGTCTCCCGACGCCAAAGTCTACACCTTCCGGTTGAGGAAGGGCGTCCGGTTCCACGACGGCACCCCGTTTGGGGCGGAGGCGGTCAAGTTCACGATGGACCGGGTGGTCGCCCCCGAGACCAAGGCGGGGCAGTCGCACGACCAGCTCGGGCCGTACGACCACACCGAGATCGTCGACGACTCCACGGTCAAGATCGTCATGAAGGATGGCTACGCCCCCCTGCTGACCAACCTGAACGGGTACCTGGGGATCGTCTCGCCGGCCGCGGTCAAGAAGATGGGGCTCGCGGACTTCGCCAGACACCCGGTGGGGACGGGCCCGTTCATGGTCAAGGAGTGGGTGCCCAAAGACCACATCACGCTCGTCCGGAACCCCGCGTACGCCTGGGGATCATCGCTCTTCAAGCACCAGGGGCCGCCCTATCTCGACCGGGTGATGTTCAAGATCATCCCGGAGGGGTCCGTGCGGGCCGGGACGCTCAAGACCGGCGAAACACAATACATCGACGACCTGGATCCGCTCGAGTACGCCGGGCTCAAGAACGACCCGCGGTTCGTCGTGATCGAGCGGGGGCAGCCGGGATCGGGGTTCGTGCTGCTCCTCAATGTGACGAGCAAGGGCCCGATCGGCACGCTGGCCGTCCGCCGGGCGATCGCCTTCGCGGTCGACCGGGAGGGGCTGAACAAGTCCGTCTTCCACGGCCTCAACAAGGTGGCCTGGAGTCCCCTGATGCGGCCGACGTTCGGGTACGATCCGTCCACCGAGCGGATCTACAGCTTCGACCCGG
>DATHLI010000008.1:0-4138 GCA_035488355.1 bacterium
TCGTGTACCCGGTGACCAGGACCACCACGCTCGTGGCCGCCAGCTTCGACCCCGCGTCCCGTCGCGTGTACCTGCTCAGCGTGCCGCGGGACACCCGGACGGGCATCCCGGGACACGGGACCACCAAGATCAACGCCGCCCACGCGTACGGCGGCACGCGCCTCTCGATTCGGACCGTGGAGAACGTCCTCGGGGTACGGTTCCCCTACTACATCGAGCTGTCTGAGCGCGGGTTCGTGCGCCTGATCGACGCCGTCGGCGGCGTGAACGTCCACATCGAGAAGGATCTGAACTACGACGATAACTGGGACGGCCTGCACATCCACCTGAAAAAGGGATACCGCCGCCTGGGGGGCAAGGCGGCCATGGAGTACGTGCGGTTCCGGCACGATCCGCTGGGAGACATCGGGCGGATCAAGCGCGGGCAGCAGGTCATGAACGCGCTGCTCGATGAATTCCGGCAGCCCAGGATCGTCACCCACCTGCCGCGCATGCTGCGCGTGTTCCGCGAGGACGCGCAGACGAACCTCTCACGAGCCCAGCTCATTGCCCTCGCGCTGTTCGGCGCCGGGCTCGGGCCCGGTGGGTTGGTGCGCGAGACGCTGCCGGGGAGTTTTGGCCAGAGCGACTGGATCCCCGACCTCCCCCGGGATCACAGCCTGGTGGCGCGGATGTTCTATGACGTGGATGCCGAGGCGCTCGCGCACACCACGGCCGAGCTCCTGGCGTCCCCCGCGAACCCGGACACCGCGGGCGATGCGCTGGCCAGGGTCACGGCCTTGGGGGTCCGGCTGGTGCGGTTCGCCACCAGCTCCTCCGATTCGCCCACGGCCGTGATCCTGCACCACGGCGACCGCCGCGTGGCGGAGATCGTGGCCGCCCTCGTGGGTGCGCGGACGGTCATCGACAGTCCCTCGACGAGCGGTCCAGACCTCACAGTAATCCTGACCGATACCACCACGGCGATCCCCGCCCCGCTGCCCCGGCAGTAACCCCGGTTACGGCAGAGCGCGCTGGTGGGGGTGCAGCGCCTGGGCCAGAGAGGCAAACGCCG
This sequence comes from bacterium, assembly GCA_035488355.1. Lineage (GTDB taxonomy): Bacteria > Sysuimicrobiota > Sysuimicrobiia > Sysuimicrobiales > Segetimicrobiaceae > Segetimicrobium. The sequence continues at coordinate 1,055 of DATHLI010000008.1, forward strand.
CCAGGTCGAGGGTTTCCGCCCGCGCCCGCGGATCGACCCCGGCCTCCGCGCAGGCGCGCTCCACCACCACCCGCGGTAGGTCGAGACCCGCCGCCAGCGCATTCGACAGCATCTTTCGCCGCTGCCCGAACCCCGCGGTCACGACCCGGAAGAACGTCCGCTCGTCGGGGACGGACGCGGGAGGCGTGCGGTGAGGCTTCAGCTCCACGAGCGCGGAGGCGACGTTCGGCCTCGGCAAGAACGCGCCGGGAGGGATGCGGGCCAGAATCCTGGGGGTCGCGTGAAACTGCGCAGCGACCGAGAGGATCCCATAGTCGCGTCCGCCCGGCCGGGCGGCGATCCGCTCTGCCACCTCGCGCTGGACGGTCACGACAAAGAGCGTGATCCCGAGCGGGGCCTCCAGCAGCCGCATCAGCACGGCCGAGGCGATGTTGTAGGGGAGGTTGGCCACCACCTTGCGGGGCGCATCCGGCGGGCCATCGAAGAGCGCGGCGGGCGGCACGGCGAGGACATCCCCCGGGATGATGCGCACGTTCGGACGGCCGCCGATGGTGGCGTGAAGCGCCTCCAGGAGGCCGCGGTCGACCTCGACGGCGGTCACCCAGCCGGCGCGCTCCGCCAGACCGGCGGTCAGCGTACCAATCCCCGCTCCGACCTCGAGCACGCTGTCCGCCGGGTCCAGGGCGGCGGCGGCGAGCGTCCGGTTCAGCGCCTGGGCGCTGACAAGGAAATGCTGGCCCCACCGCTTGGACGGCCGGATCCCGAACTGCCGGAGGAGTGCCCGCGTGCCGGCGGGGGTGGCCAGGTCGCGAGCGCCGGTGGATGCCTTGCCTGTGGTCCCCTCTACGCTTGGATGGGCCTCGCCCTGCCCCAGGGGCCGCCCCCGATGTTGGCTTTTTCCTATGGCTTACCGAGGATATACACCGTCACAGTTCGGCGGCCAAACTGCATAGCCTCCTCGTAGGTGGCGACGCAGAGATCGATCCGGCGCCCGCGGATGGCACCGCCGACGTCCCCCGCCACGGCGTCCCCATAGCCCTCGACATGAACGCGCGTCCCCAGCGGGATCACATAGGGGTCGACGGCCACGACGCCGCGCCGGGCGGGAAGCCCAAACGCGGTCACGTTGCCAACCGGGCCCCCGTAGTTGTTCGGACCCGGATAGTAGGCGGTGGCTTCCATGATCATGATCTCCTTGCCGGCGTACGGGCCCTGGGTCACGATTACCGGCCGGGTACCGATGGCGATCACCCGGGGGATCGGGGGCATGACAAGAGCTTCCTCGAGCGTCTGAACCGTGACCGGACGCCCATCGGCATACTCCACCCACACCGTCCGATTCATGAGCCCGGGCTCCCCGGGGGACCGCAGCACCTGGCGCCCTTTCAGCAGGGTGTTATCCCGAACAATCTCGGTGGGGAACGGAAAGGCACTGTGCTCGACCCAGGTCCGCGTGTCCCGCCGCTCGACCGTCACCCGGATATTGGGGACGAGTTTTGCGGACGGATCAGGGTACACCCGGTCTTGGGGGCGGACCTCGACGTTCATGGCGGTCAGCGCTTCGCCAACCGTGGCGGCGGCCAATTGGACCTGCTGCGGGACGCCGCCAACGGTCACGGTCAGGGGAACCGCCCGCACGACGCTGATTTGAATCCCGGGCCAAATGGCGGCCCCGAGCGGAGGATCGATCCGGTCGACCGGATCGACGGCCACCTGGCTTTCCCGAAGGACGTCGCCCACGGTCTGGCGGAGCGTGCTGAACGACCGGGTCTCGCCATCGACCGAAAGGTAGACGGACTTGCCCAGCACGAGGTGCCAGAGGCCTGGGTTCGATACAAACGGCACGAGCAGACCCACAACGAGGATCCCGACCAGGAGGTGGGTCAGAAACGCCCACCCAAATCGGGGGTGCTTTAGGACTTCGATCTCACTGGCAGTTGATGGCAGGACAGCCGGCGCGATGGCTCCTCCCCCCTTCCAATTCGCCTGCAAGATAGCCCCGCGCTGGCGGGGCCCGCCGCCGCATAGCTCAGAAGCTTACACATCGATGAGGCCTGACTGAGCTCTATGCGCCGGCGGATGCTGCGACGGTCAGGGGGTGGGTCTATTGGTTATGTGATATAGACTTTCTTCTACGGTTGCCACTATATCACATAGACAAAATTCAATGCAATAGTCATTTCTGATGGAAGGAGGACCTGGCAGATTAGATCGCGCGGGTGGTTGGGAAACTATGGTTGTGGGCGCTCGACCAATTCCAGCAAGATACCATGGGCGGAGCCTGGATGGAGGAATGCGACCCGCGTCCCATGGGCTCCAGGACGCGGGACCTGATCGATGGCGCGCATGCCTGAAGCCACCGCGATGGCCAACGCACGTTCGATATCGTCGACCTCGAACGCAATGTGATGGATTCCCTCTCCGCGCGCGGCGAGGAACCGGCTCAGCGGACCCTCCGGGCCGGCCGGCTCAAGGAGCTCGATTTCGGCATCCGCCACCGGAAGAAAGGTGACGCGAACGCGCTCACGATCCAGTGACTCGCGCCGGGCCGGTGAAAGCCCCAATCGCGCGTAGAAGGGCTGTGCGGTATCGAGGCGATGGACAATCACTCCGAGATGAGCCAGCCGGGCGTTACCCATCGGCGCTTGTCGCCACCAGTTCCTCGGCAGCGGTGTAGGGATCCATCTCACCGGCGGCCACCCGCGTCGCCAGTTCGTCCATCCGGCCGGCGCTGATCCGGGCAAGGAGGCGCTCCTCGATGATCTCGATGATCTCCCGCCGCCGCCGGGCCTGCCGGCGGGCCATCAAGAGTCCCTGGTCGACCAGGGACGCCCGGTGCCGCTCGAGGGCCTGGAGAACCTCCTCCATCCCCCGGCCCTCGGAGGCGACGGTACGCAGAACGGCAGGCCGCCACGCGCCGCGGTCGGGGGCCAATCCGAGCATCATCTCGATCTCGGCGGCGGTCTTGTCGGCCTCGCCCCGGTCGGCCTTATTGACCGCAAAGACGTCCCCGATCTCCATGATCCCGGCTTTGAGGGTCTGCACGCTGTCCCCCAGCCAGGGCACGGTGACCAGCACGACCGT
>DATHLI010000009.1:0-3831 GCA_035488355.1 bacterium
GGGTGTCGTTTTTTATTTGGGGAATCTCGGGCCGGCGCGCGACGTTCCACCGACTGCGGGCGCGCCATCTCATCGGGTCGGCGAAAGGGGGAAGCGGTGAATCCGGAATCCGAAGAACTCCGGCAAGGGACCCCACTCCCCGCCGGCCCCGGGTTGGATGCGGCGCCGCCGCTGACGGCCGAGGCACGGGCGGAAGCGCGCGCCCGGTTCGAGCAGCTGATCACCGAGCATTTGGACAGCCTCTACCGGTCGGGGCTCAGGCTCACCCGGAACCGCGCGTCCGCCGAGGACCTCGTGCAGGAGGTGATGCTCAAAGCCTGGCGGTCCTTCCACACTTTCCAGGCGGGGAGCAACGTCCGGGCGTGGCTGCATCGCATCTTGATGAACGCCTTCTTCGACAACTACCGCAAGCACACCCGGGAACCGGATGTGGTGGATCAGGAGGACGTCGGCGAATTTTATCTCTACGAGAAGGCGCGGGACGGCGCCGCGCTGAGCGAGGCCGGGAATCCCGAGGTCGAGGTGCTGGATCAGGTCATGGATACCGAGGTGCGCGAGAGCCTCGAGGCCTTGCCCGCGCAGTTTCGCGCGGCCATCCTTCTCGCCGATATTGAGGGGTTCAGCTACAAAGAGATCGCGGAGATCCTCAGCGTTCCGGTCGGCACCGTGATGTCCAGATTGTCTCGGGGACGGCATCTCCTCCAACGGCAGTTGTGGGAGTATGCAAAGGATCGGCATTTCGTCAGGGGAGATTGATCATGGATTGCGAAAAGGCTCTGGAGAAGCTGTGGCAGTTCCTCGATAAGGAGCTGGACGGTGAATCCTCGACCGAGCTCCAGCAGCATCTCGAGGAGTGCCGCCACTGCTTCTCCCTGGCGGAGTTTGAGCAGCGCCTTCGGGCGATGGTGCGGCGCTCGTGTACCGGTGAGCTGGCCCCGCCGGAGCTCAAGGAGCGCCTCAGCAAACTGATCCGCCTGTTCTGAGCCCCCGGCGCGTGCCCCGGCGGGCCGTGATCGATATCGGCACCAATTCGGTGCGCCTGCTGGTCGCGGACGTGCCGGATGGCGCCCGAGCCTCTCCCCCTTTTCGCCTCCATCCTGCCCGCACCGAACGACCGCTGCCTGCCCGCCCTGCGAGGCTGTCAGAGGCGGGCCTTGCCCGGGCCTCGCGCCGCGGGCCGGCACGCGCTTCTGCGCCCCGGGCCGTCGAGCAGCGTCTGATCATCACCCGGTTGGGCGAAGGCCTGGGAACGAGCGGCGCCATCCGGCCCGCGGCCGCGAAGCGGACCGCGGCCGCGGTGGATGAGTTTATCGAGACCGCTTCCGCCGCCGGCGCCGGGCCGCCAATCCTCGTCGCCACGCACCCCCTGCGCGTAGCGCGGAATCCAGACGAGCTGCTCTCGAGGCTCCGCTTCCCCGTTCGGATCCTGAGTGGCGATGAGGAAGCCCGGTTGGGCTTTCATGGGGCCCTTGCGGGGATCGGTTCGCTTCGCTCCGACGCCCGGGTGCTCGTCGTGGACATCGGCGGGGGCAGCGTCGAACTGACGTGCGGGGACCGCCACCGCATCGAGAACAACCTCAGCCTGCCGATCGGCGCGGTCGTGCTGACCGAACAGTTTGTCTCCCACGATCCGCCGCTTCGGCGCGAGATCGCCGCCGTGGACGAAGCCTTGACCCGCACCCTAAAATCTCCCCTCGAAAGGATCTCCCGCCCGGTCCGCGGCATGAGCCAAAAGGTCCCGCTGCGGGTGATCGGGGTCGGCGGAACCATCACTACCATGGCCGCGCTGGATCAGCGTCTCGACCCATACGATCCAGATCGGGTGCACGGCTACCGGCTGACGCGGGGGGCCGTCCAGCGGATCACGCGCCGCCTGCTGGCGCAGACGGTGGCGGCGCGCCGGGATCTTCCCGGGCTCCAGCCCGAGCGCGCGGACATCATTGCGGCGGGCGCGCTCGTGCTGCGGCATCTCCTGGTGGAGCTCGACAGCCGGCAGATCACCGTGAGCGAGACAGATCTCCTGTGGGCGCTGGTGCTCGGCGGTTGACCAAAGGAAAAGGGAGCGTTGAGCTCACAGCCTTTCTCCTACTCATTTGCGGGCGAGTACCCTCACGATTTGCGAGATGAATTGCTCTGCAGTCGCAACAGCCTCGCGAATCTGACTGGGCGAGACAGTACCGGGTGCGTCATAGATGATCCGATGGCGTTGCCGACGCATTCGGTCCATCGTCTGCACCATCTCTGTGAATGATGCGCCCAGCCGGATACGCAGGAACTCTACCACCGCTGCGTGCCCGCCTGTCGTCGTCGGCCGGTATCCTTCCGAAAACATAACCGCTCGTCCTGCCAACAGCATGGCGTTGTAGGCGATTGTATACGCCCATTCATTCTCACCAGCGAGCAGCCCGCGGGCCGTCTCGAGATCCCGCTGGGCGGCGGATAGCTGTTGGGCTACCTGTCCCCGTGTCCCCGGTTCTCGCTCGATTCTTCTATCTTCGAGCAAGCGTGAATAGTTCGTCATCGCTGTGACCGAGCACCAAGATGCTTGGCCCCGCAAGTACGTTGCGCACAAAAGAGCTGCGGCGTTTGATTTTTTCGCGCGCTTCTTCTCGCGGGTATCGAGTATAGGACACCTCGCGCCCCAAGAACTCCTCTGCCTTCGCAATCACAGGGGCTAGGGCCCGGTCGGGTACGTCACCGATGATCATGAGATCAAGGTCGCTCCGGCTCGTCGCCTTCCCCTTGGCAAAAGAACCGTAAAGTACGGCCAATTCGATGCCCCCCACCGGCTTCAGTGCCTCATGGAGCACGGCATCCGCCGCGGCGGTCTTGAGGATCACGCGCTGTAGGTCCTTGTAGAGCGGGTGCTTTTGATCCAGAGAGTAGCGGATCTGATTGCCGACACGCTCCATTTGTAGGATCCGGATCGCCTCAAGGCGGCGCAGATCACGCAGCAGGCTTCCGGGCGACTCATCAAGCAGTCGACCTAGTTCGCGGACATGGAAGGCCTCGCCGGGGTGAAGAAAGAAATGCGCAAGAAGTTTCGCCCGACCGGTCGAGCCCAGTAGTGCCTTGAGCGCCGGTGAGACCGGCAGGACACGCTGCGGTGCCGTGTGGTTCGTTCTCATTTCGAGTACAATTGTACTCAAATTGTGAACGACGTCAAGCGTCTTCCGAGCGAGCCATTGAACGCTCTATCGTTGGGGACTCAGCGATTGGCCGCGGTGATCTAACGTTAGGATTGCCTAATCGATGCGAACAACTAGTTGTCTTGATCCCCGGTCTCTGGTTGCTGCCGAGCGGTTGGGACCGGCGGAGCTTGACAGCCGGCGGATCACCGTGAGTGAGACAGATCTCTTATGGGCGCTTGTGCTCGACGGTTGACAACGGTATTCCTGGCTACCTATAATTGATTTCGGTAGGGGTCGCACGGCCGTGCTTATGAATCAGAATCGGCGCGGGGTGGAGCAGTCCGGTAGCTCGTCGGGCTCATAACCCGAAGGTCGCTGGTTCAAATCCAGCCCCCGCTACCAACTATAGAAGGCCCGAGAGCCCGGAACGCTTGTCAGTCAAGCGTTCCGGGCTCTCGGCGTTTCTGGGGGGTTGTAACCTGGATACCCGGGCGTACTACTGTTCGACGATGAACACCCCAATCATCCCCGCGTCGGCGTGGTTCACGACGTGGCAGTGGAAGAGCCAGATTCCCGGGTAGCGGAACTTGACCAGAAGCGTATCTTCGGCGCCGCTGACCAGCGGAAGGACCTCGGCAGGCCAGGGGCGCCCGTTGAGCACCTCCAGCGAGATGAGGGGAATCTCATGGATGTGCAGGCT
>DATHLI010000010.1:0-11111 GCA_035488355.1 bacterium
TCTTCAGGTCCTCGATGTCGTCGTAGGTAAACCCCTGCCGGCCCGCGACGGTCGCCGCGGTCAATCGGGCGACGCTGATGAACTCGGGCTTCGCCGGGATCGTGACCTCGACGGCCTCTGCCGTCTGCCCCGTGCGTCTCCCCGCCGGGACTCTGGGCGCGCGTCCGGAAACCATTCGTCGGAACGCAAGAACCCGCTGAACCGATGCGGATTCTTGGGCTCGGGGCGGGCTACCCCTCCGAACCCTCCGGCGACCGGCGCTCACGCGACCGTCCCTTGGTCGAGTCGCGCCCGTCCTCGAAGGCCCGCCGCAGCTGCTCGGTCTTCTCATCAAAGGTGTCGCGGCCGCGCTTAATCACATCATCGGCTGAGTTCCTGGCTTTTGTGGCGAACTCATCCGCCCGTTCCCGCACCTGCTCCGCGACGCCGCCTGCGGTCTCCCGAACCCTCTCCGCCACCCGATCCGCCTGCTCTCGCGCGCGGCTCCCCCACTCCTCGCTCTGCCTCCGGAGCCGCTCGCGAGTTCTATCGCCTGGCTCTGGGGCGAAGAGGAGGCCGAATGCCGCTCCGATCAGCCCTCCCACGATCAACCCCGACAGAAAGTCCCTTGGCTCTTCCATCGCGACCGTCCCTCCTTTGAGGTTCTACCGTTCAGGTTCGGGCGGATAACCTGTCTGTGTTCTACTCCACGCTTCGATCGGCCTTCCCTTTGCCCCACTCGCCACTACGAGGGGTTCTGTGGCCGTCGCCCCCGGGACGAAACCACTGCAGCCCTTCCCGAATCACCGCGAACACCCCTGCGGCGGTACTCATCGGCGGCAGGATGACGTCCTGCGCGACCCGGCGTGCCGTCTGCTGCACCTGCTCGATGGTGCTCACCCCCGAGCTGATGACGACGCTCACCCGCCGCAGGGTGCGGATCGTCTCCTCCAGGATCTCCTGGTCGACCTTATCGAGCATGGCCCGGAGATCGGTCGCCAGCCCCGGCAGGGCCCGTTGGACGAGCGCGAGGATCGCCTCCGCCCTCCTCACGGCCCGCCATCCATAATACAGGAAGACGACAAACGCCACCACAGCGATCACGGAGGTGGCAGCGATGATGGCCAGGCTGACGCTCGCGACGGTGGACATCAGTCCCCTCCCATCAGCGGTATGGTTCCCTTAACCGGCGTCCGACAGGACGCCCACTCCCGCGGACGTGGCGGCAGCGTGCGCGGCTCCCAGTCCTCCCATCCGCACTTCGTCGATGACACCCCCGCCGAGCACCACCTCGCCCTCGTAAAAGGCGATCGCCTGCCCGGGCGCCGCCGCCCGGGGCCATATCTCGAACCGGGCGGCGACCCGGCCGCCGGGGGCGGGGGCGATCACGGCGGGGATGTCGGCGGACGCGTGGCGGATCCTGACCCCAACGGCGCGGTCGCCGTCCAATCCGGGAATCGCGATCCAGTTAATCTGGCTCGCGATCAGTTCGGGGCAATGCACCGCCGCTCCATCGCCCACGAGCAGGGCGTTGCGGCCCGGGTCGATCCCCACGACATACCGGGGGCTCCCCCCGGCGAGGCCGAGCCGGCGGCGCTGGCCCACGGTGTAGCGCGCCAGTCCCCGATGCTCCCCGAGCCGCCGTCCGTCCAGATCGTAGATCGGCCCGGGGCGCAGCGCCTCGGGCTCGAACCGCGCGACCACCGCAGCGTAGTCGCCGTCCGGGACGAAACAGATTTCCTGGCTGTCGGGTTTGTCGGCGACGCTCAGTCCGTGCCGGCGCGCGATGTCCCTGATCTGGGCCTTGGTGTAGACGCCCACCGGGAAACGAAGATACGCAAGCTGCTCCTGCGTGAGCCCGGCCAGGACGTAGGACTGGTCCTTCTGACCGTCCGCGGCCCGGAGGAGCCGGTGGCGGCCGTCGGGACCCCTGTCGACGCGGGCGTAGTGGCCGGTGGCCAGCGCCTGCATCTCCAGCCCGAGCGCCCGGCGGAGCAGCAGGTCGAACTTGATCGCCTTGTTGCAGGCGATGCAGGGGTTCGGAGTGCGCCCGCGGGCGTACTCGGAAGCGAAGGACGCGATCACCTCGCGCTCGAACTCGGACCTGAGGTTGAGCACGTAGTGCCGGACCCCGAGGTGCCGCGCCACCGACCGCGCGTCGTCGATCGCCCCGATGCCGCAGCACCCGGATCCTTCGCCGGTCTGCGGCACCCAGGTCGGCCAGAGGTTCATGGTGATCCCGACCACCTCGTGCCCCTCGGCGACCAGCAGGGCGGCGGCGACCGCGCTGTCCACTCCGCCGCTCATCGCGACGGCGACACGAGCCATGCCGCTCTCAGGACCTCCCTTCGAACGCGTACCGCTTCACGCCCTCCCACCACGTTCGGAGACGGCGCCGGAGTTCGGCCTCGTATCCAGACGTCGTGGGTTCGTAATAGGTTCGGTCCTTCACGTTGTCGGGCATGTACTGTTGGGCGACGAAGCCGCCCGGGGAATCGTGTGGGTACTCGTACCCGCGGCCGTGCCCGAGGCGCGCTGCTCCGGGATAGGAGGCGTCCCGCAGGTGGCGGGGAACGGGCCGGGTATCTTCGTGCTCGACGTCATGCCACGCCCGCGAGATGGCGGTGATCGTCGCATTGCTCTTCGGCGCCGTCGCCAGGTAGATCACGGCTTCGGTCATGGGGATGCGTGCCTCGGGCAGCCCGACGAACTCCAGGGCGTGCGCGGCGGCGACCGCCACCACGAGCGCCTGGGGGTCGGCGAGCCCCACATCCTCGGCCGCATGGACCACCACCCGGCGGGCGATGAACCGCGGATCCTCGCCCGCCGCGAGCATCCTGGCCAGCCAGTAGACGGCGGCGTCGGGATCGGATCCGCGGATGCTCTTGATGAACGCCGAGATCATGTCGTAGTGCGCGTCGCCGTCGCGGTCGTAGAGAAGCGCCCGCCGCTGGCCGGCCTCCTCCGCGACGGCAGGCGAAATTCGGCGCACCCCATCGGCCGCCGGCGGCGCGGCCAGGGCCGCCGCCTCGAGCACATTGAGCGCCGCCCGTCCGTCGCCGTTCGCCACGCCGGCGATGTAACGGGCCGCGTCGTCCGACAACTCCACCCGGTCCGGCCCCAGCCCTCGGGGGTCGGAGACGGCCCGGGAGAGGATCTTGAGGAGGTCCTCGGCGGTGAGCGGTTCGAGGACGAAGATCCGCGAGCGCGAGACCAGCGTCGAGGTGACCTCGAAAAACGGATTCTCCGTGGTCGCCCCGATCAGGGTGACGGTGCCATCCTCCACGAACGGCAGCAGCGCGTCCTGCTGCGCCTTGTTGAACCGGTGGATCTCGTCGATGAACAGGATCGTCCGCGTGCCGGAAAGCGTCCGGCGGTCCCGAGCCTGCTCGATGGTACGGCGGAGGTCGGCCACTCCCGCGGTGACCGCATTGATCGTCTCGAAGTGCGCGCGGGTGGCCTGGGCAATCACGTGGGCGATCGAGGTCTTCCCGGTGCCCGGCGGGCCGTACAAGATGACCGAGGTCAGAACGTCCTGCTCGATCGCCTGCCGGAGGAGACGCCCCGGCCCAAGGAGGTGCGCCTGTCCCACCACCTCGTCGAGCGTCTCGGGCCGCATGCGGGCGGCCAGGGGCGCCTCGCGCCGCAGGCTGGCCTCGCGGCTCTGCCGGAACAACTCCATATGATCATCATGCCCTCCACGGTGGGGGGTGTCAAGCAACCTCTGCGTGCTGTTATCTTTACCTTGGTTGGGAGTCCCCGCAGGGGGCAACCTCTGCGTGCTGTTATCTTTACCTTGGTTGGGAGTCCCCGCAGGGGGCAACCTCTGCGTGCTGTTATCTTTACCTTGGTTGGGAGTCCCCTAGGGGACCGCGCCTTCCAGAGCTTCGATGACAGCCCTCTTCAAGTCACGCAGCCCTTCCCTCACGGACCGGCCCAGATGAATTCGGATCACCCGGCGGCCGTGCTTGCGCAGCGCCTGGAGATCTCCCAGCGCCTGAGCGCGCCGGAAGGTCCCGAAGGTGTAGGGTGACTCCGGCAGGGACGCGTCCACCGCGTCGTCGGCCGTCAACTGCAGAAAGAGCCCCGTGGCGGGCCCCCCCTTGTGGTACTGGCCGGTCGAGTGCAGGAAGCGCGGGCCGTACCCAAGTGTCGTCGCCAGGCGTGTGCCGTTCCGCAGGCGCAGCCGGATCGACCGGAGCGCCTGATCCGTTGCCGGACCCTCGGTCAGATACGCCATCAGCGCCACATAGCTTCCCGGCCAGCCCTGAGCCAGGAACCCGGCGAGCGTCCCCGAGGCGTTCCCCTCGATTCCATCGCCGAAGAAACACAATGTCCCCTCGATCAGGGCGGGCGGGTCCTCGGGAAGCCGGCCCTCCTTTCGCACGACGGCCAGCAGACGGTCGGTGTTGTCCTTGCTCTCCTGCACGTTCGGCTGGTCGAAGGGGTTGATCCCAAGAATTGCGCCGGCTGTAGCCGTGGCGATCTCCCAGCGGAAAAACTCCTGGCCCAGATCGAGCGGATCGTCGACGCGAATCGTCACCACGGGGTGCTCGGCGCGGCGGAGCGCCTCGACGCCCCGATCCAGCGCGGTGTCCTCTTCCGGACCGTACCGGAGGTGGACGAACAGGCGGTCCTCCCCGTAGACCGACGGATCGCCGAGAGGCTCCTCCGCGACCGGAAGGAGCCCCCTGCCGGCCTTTCCCGTGCTCTCCGCGATGAGCTGCTCGAGCCACATCCCCAGCGTGGCGATGGGCTGCGCGACGAGGAACGTCACCTTGTCGCGCCCCTGACGGGCCAGCTCGCCCATCACCGCGCCGAGCGTGACCCCCGGGTTGTCCTTGAGCGGGACGCCGGCCGCGCACGCATGCGCCATGTGGAGCGCCCGGGCCAGCACCCCGGCGACATCGACCCCCCAGAGCGCCGCGGGCACCAGCCCAAAATAGGAGAGGGCCGAGTACCGGCCGCCGATATCGGCGAAGTTGAGGAACACCCGGCGATACCCGCGGCGCTTGCCCTCGTCCACGAGCGGAGTTGCGGGATCGGTGATGGCCAGGAAGTTCTCCCCCGCTCGATCTCCTTTGAGCGCCCGGAGCTTCGCGTAGAAGTACTCGCCGAACGCGGCCGGTTCGGCCGTCGTTCCTGACTTGCTCGCGACGATGAACAACGTCTGCGCGAGGGGGACCGAGTGCTCCACCGCGAGGATCGTCGCGGGATCGGTGGTATCGAGCACGGTCACGGGCAGCCCGCCGGCCGCCTGCGGAAACGTGCGCTGGAACACCAGGGGCGCCAGACTGCTGCCTCCCATCCCCATGTGGACGACGTGGCGGAATCCGGCCGTGCGCACGTCCGCGACAAACCGCGTGAGGTCGTCCAGGTTCTCCTCCATCTTCTCAGCCACATCCAGCCACCCGAGAGCCCCGCGGATGTTCGCTCCGACGTCGGGGTCGGCCGTCCACAGGCCGGGATCTCCACGCCAGAGGCGGACGGCGAACTGATCTTTGTCCAGAACGTCGAGCCGGGCCTGCACGGCCGCGTCGTACGCGCCCAGATGGAGTTCAAGAAGCGGATGCTTGCGGATGGGGACGCCTCCTCACGCCGCCGGTGGAGCTCGGCCCGCGGCGCCTTGATTCGATCATCTTCTCGAGGGCTTCCTTGATCACCACGGCCTGGTTATGAGCCGGATCGCGCGCTCCGTACACGAGGGTAAGTTTCCCATCCGGGGCGTGCCCGGCCAGGTCATCGAGAAGGCGGCGCTTCGCGGCCAGTTCGCCGAGGTACCGCTTTCGAAACTCCGCCCACTTCGCCGGGTCGTGGCCAAACCACCTGCGCAGCGCCGCGCTGGGCCCAAGATCGCCAAGCCAGGCAACGATCGTGAGCTTCTCCTTGGAGACGCCTCGGGGCCAGATCCGGTCCACGAGCACCCGCGGCCCGTCGCCGGGGGAAGGCGGGTCGTATGCCCGCTTCAACCGTACCGCGATCCGGCGAGATTCCTCAGGCGGGGTCATGGGGGAGATTCCCGAGTGGTGCGGGATTTCAGGAACGCGATGAGCGCATCCAGCTCATCCGGTGTAAGGTTTCCTGCAAAGGCCGGCATGTTCGTCCCGCCGTTGAGGATCCGCCACGTCATCTGGACCGGCGTGAGGCGGTCGCCGACGGCGCTGAGATCGGGGCCGCGCGCACCGCCGTAGCCGGCGATCGTATGACAGTACTGGCAGCCCTTGTCGTAGAACAGCCGTCCTCCCTCGGCGACCGGCCCGGTCGCCGCGCCGATGATCCGGGCCGGGATCGGTCCCGTCGTGAAATCGGGGGACCAGGGCGCCCGGGCTCCCACGATCCACAATGTCCCGATCATCAAACAGATCGCGAACACCGCCCCGATCGCCCAGGGGCGGCGGGCCGGGCTCCGCTCGCCCCGGTTCGAGACGGCAGGCACGAGCAGCAGAACGATCAGCGCCACGAGCGGCCCCAGGACCATCACATAGTTCTCGAGGTTCGGCGGAAGGAGGGCCAGCAGGCCAAAGTACCAGAGGAGGTACCAGTCGGGCCGGGGATCGGCCTGGAGAATTGTTGGATCCGGAGGCTTCCCCAGCTCCGGGGGCCCGACGATCAGGGAGGCGAGGACCACCGCGCCGGCCATACAGACACCGAACACGATGTCCCGCCATGCGGCGTCGGGCCAGAACGGCCGGCCCTCGCGCCGGAGCAAGGCCTGATACCAGGCGCGGTACGCCCGCGGATCGACCGGCCGGCCCGGCTTGGGCGGCTCCGAAATCCCATGGCGGACGACCAGCCAGAGGTGAATCCCGATGAACGCGAAGATCACCGCCGGGATGAAGAAGACGTGGAAGGCGAAGAAGCGGCTGAGCGTCTGCCCGCCCCAGGTGTCGCCCGCAAGCAGGAACCGGGCCAGGGCGCGGCCGATGAGCGGGAGGCGGCCCATCTGCTCCGCGGCGACCGCGATCGACCAGACCGCGGTCTGATCCCACCGCAGCAGCTGCCCCGTGAACGCGAGGAGGATCGTGACGATGAACAGGACGACGCCGGTGATCCAGTTCAGTTCCCGTGGGAACTTGTACGCGCCCATCAGAAAGGTGCGGGCCATGTGGGCGCCGATCAGCAGGACCATCGCCGACGCCCCAAAGTAGTGCATGCCGCGAAGGATTCGGCCGAAGGGCGCCTGATGGGTGATGAACTGCAGGGTGTCGTAGGCGTTGGCCGTCGAGGGAATGTACGCCAGGGCGAGCGCGATGCCGGTGACGACTTGGAGCAGGAAGGCAAACAGCGTCGCGCTGCCAAACACGTAATACCATCGCGCGTCTTTGGGCACGGGGTGCCGGAGGACCGGCCCCAGGATCTGCGTGATCCCGGCCCGGTCGTCGAAGGCCCGCCATACCCGCCGTACCACACCCATTGCCCCGGCCCTCAGGTCGTGATGGGGATTGGACTCGTCTGGATCTCTACCTGCCCGCCGCGAACCCGCACGGGATACTGGGGGAGCGGCTTTGGTGGAGGGCCGGCGGCCACAGCGCCGTTCTTGTAGTACACGCCGCCGTGGCACGGACACATGAACAGTTCGGCATCGGGCAGCCATCGCACCGGGCACCCCAGGTGGGTGCAGTTGACGGTAAACGCCACGAACGTGCCGTCGGGCTCCCGGCGGAGCCATGCCGCGGTTCGGGCGACGACGCCTGCCCAGGGGAGCGGCGAGGAATCGGGAAAGTCCACCTTCACCGTCATACCGGGCCGGAAGCTGTCGACCGTTCCCACAGGGCGCCACACCTGAGACTGCTTCTCCAGGAACGGCGCCAGCAGGAAGCCGACGACGGGAATTGCGACGATCGCGGCGCCCAGAGCGCCCAGCGCAACGCTCACCCGTGTGAGAAACTCCCGGCGGCCCGGTGACGGAGGCGGAGCCGCCCCCGATCCTGCCGGAGGATGATCACCGCTCATGGAGCAACTCTCCGGTCCACCCGAGCGCCGCCATGCCGAGCAGGACGACGCCCACCGCGGCGATCAAGTATGCGGTGACGACACCCCACATCACCAGGACGATCCCGAGCGCCGCCACAGCGGGCCACAGGGTCCGCCTGGGCAGTTTCTCGGGCTTCGCAGGGCTCCACCCCGCGCGCGACGGCGCCGCCGGCCGGCCCGTCTCACCGGGCATGGAGTTCCCCCGTGGGCAGCGCCGGGACCGGTGCGTCCGGCGCAGGCGCGGCGACTGCGGCCGCATCCTGCTCATCCCAGCGGTACCAGCGCATCAGCACCCCCAACATGGCGCAGAGATAGACGAGACCTCCGGGAATCCACATCAGCAACCCTCCAATCTGCTGGTCGGTGTCCGGCAAGAGCCCCCATCGGGCGCGGATGAGCGGTTCGATGCCGAGGAGGTCCACCGGGCGCAGGTACGCCGGGTAGAGCCCGGCCCGCGCGAAGGTCAGGACGATCCCAAGGACGCTGCAGGCGAGGGCGGCGGCGAGCAGGTAGATCATCGCCGGCGCCGGCGCCAGCCGGGCCTCCCGCAGCGGCGCCAGGATCGTCCACCAAAAGATCACGCCGGTCACAAGAAACGACAGGTGCTCGATGAGGTGCACGCCGGCGCTGTCGAGTGTCGCATTGAACAGCGCCGGGATGTGCCAGATCCAGATCGTGCCGACCCCCAGCGCCCAGGCCACGACGGGCCGGCCAAGCGCCCGCGCGAGCGCGCGGATACGGGCGCTCTGCCACGCCGGCTCCAAGAGCGAGGCGGGCGTCCCCGCCAGCAGCAGCGGCGGCACGATCAGGAGGAGCAGGAGATGCTGCGCCATGTGCGCGGAAAATAAATAGGTATCGGCGAGCGTGTCGAGGGGGGAATCCAACGCGACCAGCAGCACCACCACACCGCCCAGGAAGCATCCGGCGCGTCCCCCGAGGCGCCACCGTACCGCGGCCAGATACCCGATCGCCAGGGCGCCGCACCCCAGGAGCACCGAGGGCTCCCAAGGCCAGGTCGCGGCGACGAACTGCCACGCCGTCATCCGGCCAACGCCCACAGGTAGATCAGGCTGTAGATGCCGATCCAGACGGCGTCCACGAAGTGCCAGTAGAGGGCCACCGCCTCGATCGCCGCGGACGTCGGCCCCTTGAACCGGCGGGCAACCGCCAGGCCGAACAGCATGGCCAGCAGGAAGAGCCCGAGCAGCACGTGCAGGCCGTGGAACCCCGTCAGCGTGAAGAACGTGGTCCCGAACAGATCGCGGCTCACGGTGACGTTGGCCCGGACCAGCGTCAGCCACTCCCGCCCCTGCCCTATGAGGAACAAAGCGCCCAGGATAATCGTGACGGCGAGCCACGCGGTGAGCGCGCCGCCTCGTCGCTGCTCGAGGCTCTTGCCGCCCAGCCACAGGGTCGCGCTGCTGGCGATGAGAAAGACTGTGTTGATCCCCGCCCGGCCCGAATCCAGGACGCGGGCCGCCACGACTCCGGTGTGGGCGGCGCTGTGATAGTACACGTAGGCGAGGATCAGCATGACGAAGAAGATGGCCTCGGTCCCGATGAAGCAGAGCATCCCCAGCCGCGGGCCGGACACGTCGAGGGCCTTGCCCCCGGGCGGCGGCCCGGGGACGTGGCCGCCCAGGCCGTAGAACCCGGCCGGCGCCGGGTCGGGCCGGTCGGGATGCGCCAGGTCCCACAGCGGTCGCCGGCCCCGGACCGGCGGCACCAGATCGAAGTTGTGCTCGGGCGGCGGCGACGGCGTCGCCCATTCCAGAGTCCAGGCGTTCCACGGGTTGTCCCCGGCGGGCCGGCCGGCGCGCAGGCTCGCGAACACATTCCAGAGGAACACCAGGACCGAAAAACCCAGGAGGTACGCTCCGGCGGTGGAGATCATGTTGAAGCGGCCCCAGTCCGGGAGGTCGGGATAGGTGAAGACGCGGCGGGGCATGCCCGCGAGCCCGAGGACGTGCTGGATCATGAACGTGAGGTTGAACCCCACGAACGTCAACCAGAAGTGCCACTTGCCCCAGGCCTCGGAGAGCATTCGCCCCGTCATCTTCGGAAACCAGTAGTAGAGCCCGGCGAAGACCGCGAACGCGCTCCCCCCGAAGAGCACATAATGCATGTGGGCGACCACGTAATACGTGTCTTCCACCTGCCAGTCGATCGGGACGGCGGTGAAGCTGACCCCGGTGATCCCGCCGATCGTGAACATCGCCAGGAACCCCATCGCAAAGAGCATGGAGCTCGTGAACCGGATCGCCCCGCCCCACAGCGTGGCGCACCAGTTGAGCACCTTGACGCCGGTCGGAATCGCGATCAGCATGCTGGCCACGGCGAAGAAGAGGTCGGCCGTCCGCCCAAGCCCGACGGCGAACATGTGGTGTGCCCAGACCGCCAGGCTGAGGAAAGCGATGGCGCCGGTGGAGGCGGCCACGAACTCGTACCCGTAGATCGCTTTCCGCGAGAAGACGGGGATGACCTCCGAGATGATTCCAAAGGCGGGGAGGACCATGATGTAGACCTCGGGGTGCCCGAACGCCCAGAAGAAGTGCTGCCAGAGGATGGCCGATCCCCCGCCCTGGGGAGAAAAGAAGTGCGCGTTGAGCTGGCGGTCGATCAGCAGCATCACCAGGGACGCGTTCAGGACCGGGAGGGCGCAGAGGATCAGGACCGAGTTGACCAGGACCATCCACGTAAACAGCGGCAACCGGGTCATGCGCATGCCCGGGGCGCGGAGCGCCAGGATCGTGACGATGAGGTTGATGGAGGCGGCGATCGTCCCGATCCCAGTGGCGAGCAGCCCGAGGATCCAGTAATCGACGCCGGTGGTGGTGGTGTAGGGCTTTTCGCTGAGCGGGGCATAACTGAACCATCCGGCGTCGGGCGCCCCTCCCGCAAGATAACTGAAGTAGAGGAGGAGGCCTCCGAAGACCAGCAGCCAGAGGCTGAGGGCGTTCATCCGTGGGTAGGCGATGTCGCGGGCGCCGACCTGCAGAGGAACGACGTAGGTGGCAAGCCCGATCAGCATCGGCATCACGACCAGGAAGATCATCGTGGTCCCGTGCATCGTGAAGAGCTGGTTGTAGGCTTCCGGGCCGAGGAAGGTGTTGTTGGGCACGGCCAGCTGGGTGCGCATCAACAGCGCTTCCACCCCG
>DATHLI010000011.1:0-3836 GCA_035488355.1 bacterium
AAGTCGAGCGTCCACCCGCCCCAGCCGAATTCGTACACCTGCCCCGTCTTGGCGTGGGGGAGGATGTCGCTGAAGTAGGTGACCTGCTCGAACGGCTGGAGGACGAGCTTGAGCCCGGCGGCCTGCAGGTAGCTGACCATCGCCTGCGCGGCCTCCCGAAAATCCGCGTTGTTGCTGGGAAAGCTCAGCGTGACTTCCGTCCCCGGCTTGACCCCGGCTTCGGCGAGCCACTGCTTCGCCTGCGCGGGATCGTACGCGTACGGCTTGAGCGACGGATCGTTGCCGAACGACAGCGGGCTCTGGAACGTGGACACGCGGTGTCCGTAGCCCTGCAGGATCGTGCCGATGATCGTCTGGACGTCGATGGCCGCGATGACGGCTTTGCGGAACCGGATATCCCCGGCGGGGGGCTTCGACGGATCGAACCGGATCTCGATGATCGTAGGGCTCCCCACCGGCGCGAGCGTCAGATTGGGATCCTTCGCCACGACCTCCGCCTGGCTGACCGGGACGCCTTGGACGATGTCCGCCCGGCCCGCCTGGAGCTCCGCCACGCGGGTGGCGGCCTCGGGGACGAACCGGTAGGTGATCGCGGAGAGGCGGGGCGCCCCGTTCCAGTACCCGCGGTTGGCGGCGAGGGTCAGGTGGTCGTCCTTCCGGTACTCCACGAACTTGAACGGGCCCGTGCCGACCGGGTGGCTTCCGAAGTACGCGCTGCCGTGCTCCTGGACGTACTTGGGGGGCACGATCATCGCGCCGTAGCCGGCCAGCTTCGTGATGATGACGGGGTCTTCGGTCTTCATGACAAAGTTGACCGTCTCGGGGTCGACGACCTGGACATGATCGATCGATTTGTAGTTGCCCTGCTGGGGGCCTTTGGCGCCTTCGGGCCCGAGGAGACGGTCGAACGTAAACTTGACAGCCTCGGCGTTGAAGGGCTCGCCGTCGTGGAACCGGACACCCGTGCGGAGCTTGAATTGCAAGACACCGGCGCTGATCCACTTCCAGCTCGTCGCGAGCCCGGGCCGCAGCACCAGGTCCGGTCCGCGGTCCAGCAGGCCGTCGAAGAGGTTGCACCCCACCATGCCCCAGGAGAGGAGAAA
The DNA here is from genome assembly GCA_035488355.1 of bacterium. Taxonomy (GTDB): domain Bacteria; phylum Sysuimicrobiota; class Sysuimicrobiia; order Sysuimicrobiales; family Segetimicrobiaceae; genus Segetimicrobium. The sequence goes on from DATHLI010000011.1 coordinate 1,104, forward strand.
CGTGGCGATCGGATCCCAGTTCTGTGGGTCCTGGGCTTGGACGATGACCAGGGACCGCCCCCGCGACTGGGCCGGCGACTGCGCCCCCACGGGGCCGCCGCCCATGACGGCTCCCATCGCGATGCAGACCGCAATTGCGAGCGTGACCCTAAGGCCGGTAACCGCGCGTGGTCTCCTCGACATAGCCTCCCCCTCCCAGGACTGCCTTGTACCGATGGCACGAGGGTTCGACCGGCGATGACGCCGTGCCGCGTGTTCCTCCTCGCGCGCGCACCTTACTCGGCGGAGACCCCGGTCTTCTGCCGGGGCCTTGGGGCACCGCGGCCGCCGGCGGTCCGTGGGTGTTTCAGGTCCGCTTCGGTCAGGAACTCGGCGACCGCCGCGAGGACGGCCCGGGCCCCGCGGAGCATGGTCTCGAGCGCCATCGAAGGGCCGGGCAGGTCCAGTCCGGCCACCTGCTCGGGCAGCAGGGGAACATGCACGAATCCCGCGGGGATCGATGGGGTCTGCGTGGAGAGGTGATGCAGGGCCGCGAAGAGCACCTCGTTGCAGAGGAACGTCCCCGCGGAGTTGGAGAGGCGGCACGGCACTCCGGCGGCCCGGACCCGATCCCGGATCGCCGTGACCGGGAGCGTCGCGAAGTAGGCGGCCGGCGCGCCTGCGATGATCGGCTCCCCCGACGCCCGGTGGCCCGCGTTGTCCGCGATGGGATAGTCGCGGACGTTGGCCGCCAGCCGCTCGATCCTGAGGGTGGTTTGGCGGGGGCCGCCCTGACCGAAGCACACCACCGCCGCCGGCCGATGCTTCCGGATCAACTCGGCGACCCGGGCGGCGGCTACCGACCGGAGCACCGGGAGCACACCGGCCTGCACGGCGCAGCCCGCAACCGGGGACCCGGCCAGCGCCTCGACGATCAAACCGCTGGGGTTCAGCTTGCGCCCTCCGAACGGCTCGAACCCCGTCACCAGCAGACTCTCGGTCACGAGCATGGAGTTCGTGTCATCGCAGGGCGCATCCTGCGCGGCGGCATCCGGCCGGCGCGCCCCACAAACGCTAGGCGGTGATCCCGAGCGATCGCCACAGGTACAGCGCGCCGTAACTCCGCCAGCCCTTCCATCGTTCTGCCAGGGCTCGGAGCTCGTCTTCCTGCGGGCGGTCCGCGCGCCCCAACACGCGCTGCACGGCCGTCTGAAGCCCCAGGTCGCCGGCGGGGAAGATGTCGGGCCGGCCCAGCCCGCGCATCAGAACGATCTCAGCCGTCCAACGGCCGACGCCCGGAATATCGGTGAGCCTCGCGATCGCTTCCTCATCGGTGAGGTGGGTGAACGCGCTTGGGGTCAGGGCACCGGTCGCGGCGCGCGCGGCGACTTCCAGGATATAGCGCGCTTTCTGCCGGCTCAGGCCCAACGACCGCAGGGCGCGGGGTGCCGCAGCCAGCAGCCGCCGCGGAGACGGATAGCCCAGGTAGGTGATCCCGCCGATCAGCGCGCGATCCCCCAGCGCCGCCATCAGCCGGCGGCGCATGGACTCGGCCGACGCCACACTGACCTGCTGCCCGATCACGGCGATGAGCAGCGCCTCGTAGAGATCCGCCGTCCGGATCATCCGCAGGCCGGCGCAGCGCCGGAGCAGCGGCGCCATCAAGGGATCGCGCCTGAGCACCGCGTAGCACCGGCGCAGATCGTCGTCGAGGCTCCAGAGCGCGGCCGAGAGTTGCCGCAGGGCGGGTGCCAGGGAGGACGGGACCGGACCGGGCCGGCCGCGGGCCGGCCGGCTCACGACCCCCACCCGCAGCCGTCTGCCGGGCGAGGGAAACGCAAACTCGACCACCCACGCCCGTCCGTCGACCCGGACCAACCGCCGGACGCGCCGCGGGTCGATGAAGCGATAGGGGGTCCGCAGCGACGAGGCGCGGAGAAACGCCAGCGTGCGGCCGACACTGAACGGCGGGGTGAGGGGGAGGCTGACGGCCCCGCGCACGGTCACACCCGGCTTGACGGGCGTGTGCATTTCATATATCGTAATTTACTGATGCGTGAAATGCAACTCGTGAGCCGCCTCGCCCGGGCGCTCGCCGACGAGACCCGCCTGCGGATCCTGCATGCCCTGTCTCAGGGCGAGTCCACCGTGAGCGATCTCAGCGCCCGCCTCGGCCTCGGACAGCCCAGGGTCTCGACCCACCTGGCGCTCCTGCGCGGCGCGGGCCTCGTCTCGGTGCGGCCCTCGGGCCGGAGCCGGACGTACCGCCTGCGCGGCGAGCGCGTGGCCGCGGCGGTCCACGCACTGCGGTCGCTGGTGCCCGAATCGAAGGGCCCGGCCCGGAGCCCCGGGGCCGGACGAGAGGTACGCCGCAACAGTCCCATTCGCCGGGCCCGGTCCTGCTATGATCACCTGGCGGGGGTGGCGGGAGTGGGCCTTCTCGACGCGCTCCTCCGCCGCCGGTGGCTCGTCCCGGTGCGCTCCGGCGGCCGGATCCGGTACACGCTCACCCCCGCGGGCGCCCGCGCGCTGGGCTCGCGGGCGGTGGATATCGCCCGCGCCCGCAGGGCCCGCCGCATGTTCGCCTCCGGCTGCCTCGACTGGACGGAGCGACGCCCGCACCTCGGCGGCGCCTTGGGCGCGGCCATCCTCAGCGCCCTCGGGGACGCCGGCGTCGTGGAGCGGCGCAACGGCTCCCGCATCCTGACGCTTCGCCGGCCGGTCGCCGGCTGGCTCGGCGCGCGCCCCTCGGGC
>DATHLI010000012.1:0-1707 GCA_035488355.1 bacterium
GAGATCCCGGACGAGCTCCGGATTGATCTCGGCGAACACTTTGGCCGGGAGGCCGAACAGGCGGATGAAGCCGGCGGCGTCGCCCTGATTGTAGCCCGTGCTCCGGCCGAAGGTCGCCAGATCATGGCTGTACAGCGACCGCGGCGCCCGGCGGCCGACCACCGTGGCCGCGCCCTTGAAGAGTTTGACCCTGACGGTCCCCGTCACCGTGTCCTGCGTGGCCGTCACGAACGCGTCGAGCGCCCGCCGCAGCGGCGAGTACCAGAGCCCGTTGTACACGAGCTCCGCGTACTTGGGGGCCACCAGCGCCTTGTAGTGCTGGCTGTCTCGATCGAGGGTGATCGTCTCGAGGTGGTGGTGGGCCTCCGCCAGCACGGTCCCGCCGGGCGTCTCATAGACGCCCCGGCTCTTCATGCCGACGAGCCGGTTCTCGACGATATCCACCCGCCCCACCCCGTGCGCGCCCGCGAGGCGATTGAGGGTGGAGACCAGCGCGACCGGATCCAGGGAGCGCCCGTCCACGCTCACCGGCGCCCCGCGCTCGAACCCGATCTCGACGTGGGCGCCCGCCTCCGGCGCGTCCTCGGGATCCACGGTGAGCCGGTGCATCCCCCTCGGCGGCTCCGCCCAGGGATCCTCGAGGATTCCGCTCTCGAAGCTGAGGTGCCAGAGGTTCTGGTCCATGCTGTAGGGCTTTTCTTTGGTGACCGGCACCGGGACGCCGCGGGCGCGCGCGTACTCGATCTCTTCCTCCCGCGAGCCGAGCGTCCACTCCCGCCACGGCGCGATCACCGTGAGGTGGGGCGCCAGCGCCTGGTACGCCAGTTCGAACCGGACCTGGTCGTTCCCCTTGCCGGTGCAGCCGTGGGCCAGCGCGTCACACCCTTCCGCCAGCGCGGCCTCCACCTGGACCCGGGCGATCAGCGGGCGCGCCAGCGACGTCCCGAGCAGGTACCGCCCCTCGTAGATCGCGTCGGCGCGCAGCGCCGGGAAGATGTAGTCCGTGACGAACTGGCGCCGTACGTCCACGACCTCGACCGCATCGGCGCCGCTGCGCTGGGCCTTCGTCCGCACCTCGTCGAAGTCGTCTCCCTGACCGACGTCGGCGACGACGGCCACGACCTGGCACCCGTACTGCTCCTTGAGCCAGGGGATGATCACCGAGGTATCCAGACCGCCGCTGTAGGCCAGGGCGACCCGCTTGGGCTGCGTCATCGCGCTCACCGTCCCGCCGCGGCCTTGCCGGCCTCGGCACCGACCGCCGCGAGCGCCTGACCGAGGATCGTCACCGCCTCGTCGATGTCGTCGCGCTCGACGATCAGCGGGGGGACGAACCGGACCGCCTTGGGCTGCACGTTGTTCACGAGGAGCCCTCGGGCGAGACACGCGGCGACCACCGGCTCCGACGGGATGCTGAGGCCGATCGCGATCATGAGGCCGCGCCCGCGCACATCTGTGATGACCGCATGGGTTTTCGCCAGTTCCCGCAGTCGCTCCATCAGGTACCCGCCCATCTGCGCAGAGCGCTCGACGAGATTCTCGTCCCGGATGGCCCCCAGCGCCGCGAGCGCCGCCGTGCAGATCAGCGGCCCCCCGGCGAAGGTCGACCCGTGGCTGCCCGGCTGGAAGGCCTGCGCCAGCTCTCCGCGCGCCACGATCGCGCCGATCGGCACCCCGCCCCCCATGCCTTTCGCCAGCGTCACGATG
>DATHLI010000013.1:0-6522 GCA_035488355.1 bacterium
CCCACCTCTTCATCGGAGTTGCCGAAGAACACGAAGCTCCGGTCGCGCAGCGCCCCCGCGTCCACCACGAGGCGCAGGCCCCACGCGGCCTGGAGATCGCCGTACTTCATGTCGAAGCTGCCGGGCCCGGTGAAGCGGTCCCCGTCCACGCGGCACGGCAGGCGCGCGATCGTCCCCGTCGGCCACACGGTGTCGAAGTGGCCGAGGAGCAGGATCCGCCGCGCCCCGCTCCCGACCCTCGCTTCGAAGTGGTCCCCCCACCGCGGCTGCGGATGCCGGATGATCTCCGCCCGGGTGTACTCTGCGAACAATTCGGCGAGGTACCCGCCGGCCCGGTCGCACGCCGCCTTGTCCACGGTCGGCGATTCGGTCTCCACAAACCTCCGGAGGTCCGTCAGGAACGCCTCCAGGTTCCGGTCAACGGATGCGCGGACGCTGCTCGGCAAGAGACGGCCTCCCCGGGAGCGATTCGGAATACTCCTGTTCGTTGAGCCTGCGCAGATCATCGAGGTTCGCGGCGCTCATCGGGCGCCGGCCCGCTTCCAGGTCGTGAATGATCTCCACGAGGCGCCGGTTCAACGGGGCCGGGCACCCTCGCTCCTCGGCGGCCCGGACGATAACGGCGATCTGGTCGTCGACCTCGGTGCGGCGGTGGCGCACCGCGAGATCCCGCCAGACCCCGCTCTTCTGTTTGAGGGACGCCCGGTTGAAAGCCGCCAGCCGGTCGAGGCTCTGATGGATGGCGGCCCAGTTGCGGGGCTGGGCGAACCGCATCGCGTCGGGATCGTAGCCGTCAAACCCCTCGCTGCGCACCCCCTCGGCATCCGCGACTCGGACGACTTCCCCCGCCAGGTTGGCCAGGAGCGGCCGCGACGCCGCGTCCGCCAGCACGTCGGCGATCGTTTCGTCGACGACCGCTGTGGCGAAGAGCATCGAGCCGTACCCGAGCTTTCCCCACAGGTAGCCCCAGATGTTCGCGGTGAGCGTGGTGTTCTCGAGGAAGGCCGCGCGAAAGATGCCGCCCAACTGCTCGAGCCTCGGGGTGATCCGCCCGTCCAGCTCGCCGAGATAGAGCGCCCCGCCGCCGCCGTACAGGATGCGCCCGGGGGACTGGTAGTCCGCGCCGAAGTTGACGAACGCGCCGACGGTCCGGGCCGCCCCCACACGGGCGGCGATCACCTTCTCATTGAGGCCGTTCTGCAAGGACACGACGAAGCTGTCGGGTCCCAAGAGGGGCACGAGAGGCTCGAGCGCCGCCGCGGTGTGCATCGCCTTGACCGCCAGCAGGACCGCGTCCAGCCGGCGCCCGCCCACCGCCCCGGCGAGCCCGGCGGCCGTCACCGCCCGCGCCCGCACCGTGAAGGGGGCGCGCCCCTCGATCGCCAGACCGTCCCGCCGGATCGCCTCCACGTGCTCGGCGACCGTGTCGACGAAGAGCACGTCGTGGCCCGCGCGGACAAGGTGCGCGCCGACCGTCCCGCCGATCGCTCCGGCGCCGACCACCGTGAAGTTCATCTGGGCCGCCCTCCTCCCCCGGGGCCCGCGGCTCATCCCGAGTCATGATTTCTCCAGGACTTGCGCTGCAGGTAACGTTAGGAATTCGAGGTCGCCGCGGGAAATACTCTCTTCACTCTAGCGGACAGGCTCCATGTCCCTCCGATATAAGTCGTAGGCTTTCGTGTACTCCATCACGCGTGCGACCTCGGAGATGAACGCCTCCTCGTACCCGGCACGACGCAGGAGGTGGAATCCCATCTCCATCCCGGACGTGATCCCCCCCGCGGTAATTATCCGGCCGGAGTCGACGACCCGCGCGCGGCTGATACGGCAGCCAGGAGCGATCTTTGCCAGACGGTCAAGGGGGACCATGCCCGGGGGCGAAGCCTCCGCCCGATCGGGCTCCTTCCGGTTCGTGGCCGCCAGGCCATCCAGCAGGCCCATCCGGCCGTAGATCCAGGACCCGGTGCACACGCTGGTCAACAGGCACCGTTCGGGGAGCGCCCGGATGAATTCGTGCAGGCGCCCGTTGTGCATCTCCTGCCGCGTACCAAAGCCACCCGGAATCAGGAACGCGTCCATCGCCGGCCGGTCGAGGAAGGAGTAATTCGGCAGGACCGTAAAGCCCGCCTGGGCCTGAACGGGGCGCATGGCGTCCGCGATGAGGAACGCCTCCAGTTCGGGATCGAAGCGACGGGCAACCGAGAATACTCCGTGCGGCGCCGCGAAGTCGACGATCTCCGCATCTTTGAACACGTAGATGCCTACCCGGAACCCGGGGATCCGTTCGCCAGCCATCCGCCTCCGCGCCTCCCTTTGGTCGAAGATGCCGGTGCGCGCCGATCGCCGACCTTCCTGCGGCGGCCCTCTTCACGGAGAGAGCCAGGTTCCCCGCAGCCGCAGCATCCCGTCGGGTACGAGGACGAACCCGTGCACGCGGGTCGACAGGAGCTTGTATTCTTTGGGATAGAACAGCAGGACGTACGGGACGTCGTCCGCCAGGATCCTCGTCACCTCGCGATAGGCCCGCCGCCGCTGGGGCATGTCGCGGAGAAGGCGCGCGGCGTCGAGCAGCGCCTGGACGCGCGGGTTCGTGTACCCGGAGAAATTAAACGATCCGATGCCGGACGGCGTGACGAACGGGTAAATGTCGAAATCCGGATCCGGCCGGCCGCTCCAGAAGATCAGCGCGGCCTGGTGCTGAAGGTGACCCATCGCAGTCAGTAAGGCTCCACCCTCCACGATCTGCAGCGTCACCTGGATCCCCGCCTCGGCGGCCATCGCCTGCACCGCCTGAGCGATGGCCTGATTTTGCTGGCCGGCGCCGATCAGCAGGGTGCACGCGAACCCGTTCGGCCGGCCCGCGGCCTGGAGCCGCTCCTTCGCCAGCTGCACGCTGCGGGGCGGAAGCGTCCATCCGGGATCGTACGCCGGTGTCCCGTTCGGGAAGAACGAGGTGGCGGGGTACGCCGCGCCCTGCAGGACGACGTTCGCGATCGCCTCACGGTCGATCGCCGCGTTGAACGCCTGGCGCAGCAGCTTGTTGTCGAACGGCGGCCGGGTCGTATTGAGGGTGATGCCGTCCCACCGAAAGGCTCCGTGCTGCAGCAGAAGGAACCGGGCGCCGGGCTGCGCGGCTTCCTGGGCCAGTTGTTTGACCTGGGGGAGCGGGACCAGGCTGATGATGTCCACGTCCCCCGACCTCACGTTGGCCACGCGGGCGTTGTCGTCCGTGATCGTCCGGAAAACGATGCGGTCGAGGTCCGGCAGGCCCTTCTCCCAGTGGTCGGGGTCGCGTTCCAACGTGACGTGATCTTGCGGGATCTTTTCGACGAACCTGAACGGGCCCGTTCCCACGGGATGGAGGGCGAAGTCCAGGCCCTCCTTTTGAGCCGCCGCCGGCGAGACCATCATCCCCGCCCGGTCGGTCAGCACATAGAGGAGCGGACTGTAGGGCTTCTCCAGGGTGATCTGCACGGTATAAGGATCGACCGCGGTGACCCGCTGAACCGGTCCGATCTCGGATCTCCGGGCCGAGGGAAACTTCGGATCCTGCATCCGCTCGAAATTGTACTCGACCGCTTCGGCGTTGAACGGGGTCCCGTCGTGAAACTTCACCCCCCGGCGCAGCGCGAGCGTAACGGCGATGCCGTCCCGGCTGACCGTCCACCCGGTCGCCAGCATCGGCACGATCGTCAGGTTCTCGTCCGTGTCCACGAGTTTGTCGTACAGGTTCTGGTAGACGTGGCGGTCGACGACGGTCCCCGACCGGTGGGGATCCAGCGTGGGCGGGTCGAAGTCCAGCGCGGCCCGCAGGGTCCCTCCGCGTCTCCCCCCCTGCGCGGAGGCCGCCCCGATCAGGCCGGCCATCATCACGGAGGCGAGAAGCAGCGCACCGGCCCGCATTATGGCGTGCCGAGGATCGCTAGGCCGTACGGATCGTTGCCGACCCCCGTCACGGTCGCGACCACGGCGCGCTTCGATAGATCGACCACCCACACCGTTCCGCTCGGCGGAGCGCCTGGCGGGAGGCGGGGCCCGCCGGAGACGACCGCGTATCGGCCGTCAGAAGTCACCGCGGTGCCCTTGGGACGGCCCGGCCGCACGGTCCCATCGCGGTCCGGGGGGCGGGGTACCGGAATGCGCGCCACCTCGGCGCCCGGGTCGTGCGCGAGGGCCAGGCGAAGATCGACGATCGACACGTTGTTTCCGGAAAAATTGGCCACGATGATCTGCCGCCCGTCGGGCGTCCAGGCGAGGGTAAAGGGCCGCGTCTGGCCACCGGGGTCGTCCGTCCCCACTCGGACGCGCGCCACCTCGGCGTTGGGCGCGCCCATGCGGGCGCGATCCACGTCGATGATGGAGATCGTGTTCCCTTCGAAATCGACATCGGCCTTCTCCCGGGCGGTGACGGCGATGAGCTTCCCGTCCGGGCTCGCCTTGATGCCAAACGGACCGGCCTGAACGGGAATGCGCGGCGCGACTTCCACGACCGGGTTGCCCAGCAGGGCCCGGTCGAGGTCCATGACGGACACGTCGTAGGTGCCCGCGTTCCCCGAGAAGAGATACGTCTTCCCATCGCTGCCGCGGCCGAGGGCGAGGAACTCCGGGTTCGGCCAGCAGCCAAACAAGGCGTTGGGAGCCGACATCGGCACCACGGGAGGCCGGGTCGGAGAGGTGAAGGGAACGGGGAAGTCCGGGCAGTCGTGCGCGGGGTGGCCCAGCGCCATCTCGATCTGCCCTCGACGACCGCCGGTCCGCCGGTCGATGAACGCGATAACGTTGGAGCCGTCCTCGGTCAGCCAGTTCTCCGAGTGGCTGACGAGCAGCAGGTCGGGCAGGACCAGGAGGCCGACCGCCCCAAAAAAGCCGCTGTCGTAGTTGCGCTCGAGCGCGCGGTCGGTGTTGTCGAACTCCGGCCTGAGCATCTTCTCCACGTCCATGACCGAAATGCCCCCGCGCCCCCCGTGCTGGAGGAATTCATCGTTGTTCGCCGCGCCGTGATGGTTGACGACGTACGCCGTCCGATGATCCTCGCTGAGCACGATATTCGCGGGATCGCCGAGCGGCCTGCCGTCGAGGCGATTCGGGTACACCTTGGAGCGGCTGACGATGGCGTTCGGCGTGTCGTTGTTTTCCGGCCGAAGCGCTGCGGTCAGGTCGATCGCGTAGATCCGCGGGTCCCTCCGCCCGGTCACCAGGGCGAACGGCCCCCTCGCGGGCGCGCTGTTCGCCGCGGCGAACGACAGCAGCAGAACGCTGATCAAAGACGCGAAGAGGATTTTCTTCATCGCCTACCCCCTCCCCCATCGGTCGTCCGCCCTTCCCGGCGCCTCGCCGGAAGTCCTGCCCGCGACCGGGGGCGCCCGCAGCCCCGGTGTGTCTGTGGAATCGCGCCGGTGCGGGCGGCCATCACCTTGGTCCGGCCATGGAGCCCGGTTGGTAGGTGCGGGGACTGATTCGCCAGAATACGGACGGCGGCCGCGCGCCACATCGCTTCCAAGGAGACCGCAACGGTGGAGATCCTGGACGCTCACACGCACGTCGATGAGTCGCCCACGCTCGGCTGGCTGGATCCGCCCGAAGCGCTCATCCCGCTCCTCGATGAGGCCGGCATCTCCAGGGCCGTGATCATGGCGTACAGCGACCTGCCCGGCCCGAGGCCGGAGACCCTTGACTATGTGGCCGGCGCCGTCGCACGCTATCCGGACCGCCTCTGGGCCCTCATTCGGCTGACACCCAGGCACCCGGAGGAGGCGAAGCGCCTGCTCGTCCATGCCGTCCGCGAGCGGGGGTTTGTAGGATTGAAACTTCACCCGGTCAGTTTCGCCCTCCCGCCCGGCCACCCGCTCGTCGTCGACCTGATCCGCACCGCCGCCGGCCTCGGCGTGCCGGTGCTCTTTCACTCCGGCGACGACGGGCAGTCGACCCCGCTGGAGATTGCGCCTGCGGCCGCCGCCTGCCCGGAAGCGGCCATCATCCTCGGCCACATGGGCGGTTACTTCCACACCGCCGATGCGATCGCCGTGGCTCAAGCGCACCCCAACGTCTACCTCGAAACCTCCGCGATGCCGTATCCCCAGCGGATCCGGGATGCCGTCCGCGCGATCGGGCCGGAGCGCGTCCTGTTCGGGAGCGACGGCCCCGGCTGTCAGCCGGCCCTCGAGGTCGACAAGGTTCGCCGGGCGGGGTTGTCTGAGGCCGAGCAGGTCCTCGTCTTCGGACGCAACCTCCGGCGACTCCTCGGCCGCAGCGACAAGACGCCGTGATCCTCGATGCCGAGATCTACCTCGGTCCGAACCTCTTTGGCCCTGGGCTCGACGAGGCGGCTCTCCTCCACTCGCTTGACGCGCACGGCATCAACCGCGCCGTCGTCTGCCCGGCCCGCCCACCCGATTACCATCTCGGCCCTGCCAACGATCGAGTTGGCGCGGCCGTCCGCCGCCACCCCGACCGTCTCGTCGGATTTGCGCGGGTCGATCCGCACCAGGGGCCGGCGGCCCTGGCCGAGCTCCGCCGGGCCGT
>DATHLI010000014.1:0-1858 GCA_035488355.1 bacterium
GTCTATCTGGCGACGGTCACCGGCAGCGCCGCCGGCCTGGTCGCGCTGTGGTGCCTGCTCAGCTACGGCGGGGTGGTGGAGCCGCTCTTCCTTCCCAGCCCCACCGCGATCCTCGCCGCGGGCCTCGACCTCGCGCGGGACGGCACGCTGGTACAAGACATGCGGGCCAGCCTGGCGGTCATCGTGACCGGTTGGGCGCTGGCCGCGGTCCTGGCCGTCCCCATCGGCATCTTGATGGGATCGTTCAAGGTGATGGAGGCGCTCGTGGAACCGGTGGTCGACTTCGTCCGCTACCTGCCCGTCAGCGCGATGATCCCCCTCTTGATCCTCTACATCGGGATCGGGACCGCCGAGAAGGTCGCCGTGATCTTCATCGGTACGTTCTTCCAGCTCGTCCTGCTCGTCGCCGACGTGGCGGCCCACGTGCCGCACGAGCAGCTCGACGTTTCCTACACGCTGGGCGCGTCGCCCGCCCAGGTGGTGGGGCGCGTCCTGCTGCCGGCGACGCTGCCGGGGGTGATGGATACCCTCCGCATCACCATGGGCTGGGCCTGGACCTACCTGATCGTGGCCGAGATCGTCTCCGCCGACCGGGGGCTGGGCTATCTGATCCTGAACTCGATGCGGGGCCTGTTCACCGACCGGATCTTCGTCGGGCTCGTGGTGATCGGGGGGTTGGGGTTGGCGTTCGACCTGACGTTCAAGTGGCTGCACCGGCGCCTCTTGCCCTGGTCCCCGAAGGCCTGAGGGCTGCTCATGGCGGAGCCCAAGCTGCGCATCCGCGACGTCACGGTCGCCTTCCGCACCCGGCGGGGCGGGGAGGTGGTGGCCATCGACCGGCTCTCGCTCGATGTGGCGGACTGTCAAATCGTCAGCATCGTCGGTCCGTCCGGATGCGGCAAGAGCACGCTGCTGCGCCTCGTCGCCGGACTCGTCCGGCCTACGTCCGGCGAGATCTGGCTGGACGGCCATCAGGTCACCGACCCCGGCGCGGACCGCGGCATGGTCTTTCAGTCCTACACCCTCTTCCCGTGGCTGACGGTGCAGGGCAACGTGGAGTTCGGCCCGCGCCTGCGGGGCGTTCCCGAATCGGAGCGGCGCGCGGTCGCCGGCCGGTACATTCAGATGGTGGGCCTCGTGGGGTTCGAGCACGCCTACCCGAAGGAGCTCTCCGGCGGGATGATGCAGCGGGTGGCGATCGCCCGGGCCCTGGCGAACGACCCGGAGGTGCTGCTGATGGACGAGCCGTTCGGCGCCCTGGACGCTCAGACGCGCGCGTTCATGGGCGAGCTGCTGCTGGACATCTGGCAGAAGTCGCCGAAGACGATCCTGTTCGTGACGCACGACATCGACGAAGCGCTCTTTTTGGGAGACCGGGTGTACGTGATGACCGCCCGGCCGGGCCGGTTCCGGGCCGAGGTGTCGCTGTCGCTGCCCCGGCCGCGGACCCTCGAGGTGACGACCTCGGAAGAGTTCGTGGGCGCGAAGCGCCGGGTCTTGGCGATGATCCGGGAGGAGACCGCCAAGATCATGGGGTCCGCCGGGGGCGCCGCCGCGCCCGGCGCTCCGGCGTCCGGCGCGGCGGCGCGATCATGAGCGCGCGCTTCGAGCCTCCCAACGCCTTCCGGTCCCCCCGGTACGCCCAGCTCTCGACGTTCATGCGGCTGCCCTACCAGAAGGACCCCCGCGGTCTCGACGTGGCGATCCTGGGCATTCCCTTCGACGGCGGCGTGAGCTTCCGGCCGGGCGCCCGGTTCGGCCCGAAGGAGATCCGCAGCAACTCCCTGCTGATCCGGCCCTACCATCCGGTGCTGCGCACTTCCCCGTTCAGCCGCCTCCGGGTCGCCGACTGCGGCGA
>DATHLI010000015.1:0-1847 GCA_035488355.1 bacterium
CGCCCGGCTCGAGGATCCGTTCCTCCTGCTCCACCCGCACCCGCAGCTTCCCCCGCAGCACGTAGACGATCTGCTCGTTGGGGTGGCGGTGGGGATCCGCGCCTGTGCCTTTCGCCATCGCGTATTTCCCGACCTCGATGACCTCGCCCGTCACCGTCCCGCCGGCGGCGGTCGAGTAGTGCGGTGAGATGGTCTCCTGCGGCAGCTTCTCAAACCGGTAAAATGGCATGCCTCCCCCCCTGAGACAGATTCATGTTGCGCGCGGCCATGTCGCGCGGTACCCCCTCACGATGACCCATCCCCGGCCTTCCCCGCCCCCTCGGGCCCGGGCTCGCCCTCGAGACGCAGCACCCAGTAGAGCCTCGCGATCGACCAGGCCGCCGCCGGCCGCACCCGCACCAGATGGACCCACCTCCCGCGCACGCCGGTGACGGTCCCGCGGTCCTGCATATAGCGGATGTGAAACTCCTCCGGGGGAAACGGAAACTTCACCCAGAGGCTCACCGTTTGATGGGCGGCGAGCGCGGCGCGCAGGCCGGGATCTACCTTCTGCCGGGCGGCGATCGACGCGTAGCCGGACCAGCCCGCAGAGAGCGCCGCGAGCGCCCCCAGGAACACGATCGTCCGGTGCAGGAACCACCGCCGCGCAGGCCGAGCGCCGTTCAATGGTACAGCCCCCAGCGCACGATTGTGGCGCGCTCGATCGGGACGAGGATGAGGCTGTCCATGGCCACGGCGACGCTGCCGATGACGAGGATGCCCGCCAGGATGATGTCGGTCCGGAGATAATTGGCCGCGCTGAAGATCATGAACCCCAGCCCCTGGGTCACGGCGACCAGTTCGGCCGCGATCAGCGCCCGCCAGCCGAACCCCAGCCCGAGGCGAATCCCGGCGACGATGCCGGGGAGGGCCCCCGGGAGGAGGACGTCCCGCAGCGTCCGCCACCGGGACGCGCCCAGGGTCAGGATCGCCTGCTCGTACAGGCGGGGCACGCCGCGGACGCCCACCAGCGTGTTGAAGAACACGGTGAAGAAGATGGCGTTCCCGATCACGAACAGCACCGTCTTCCAGGTGAGCCCGAACCAGGTGATGGCGAGCGGCAGCCACACGATCCCGGAGAGAGCGTTGAAGAATCCCGCCAGCGGCTCCACGAACAGCGCCAGATGCCGGCTGATGCCCACCAGCACGCCCAAGACAATCCCCGCCGCGCCGGCGACCACCATGCTGATCACCAGCCGGCTCAGGCTGACGCCGAGGTGGCCGAGGAGGGTGCGGTCCCGAACCCCATCGACGAGGACGCTCGCCACCGCCGCGGGAGAGGCGAGCGCCATCGGCCGGACCCACCCGTGCGCCGTCAGCGCGTACCAGACCGCGAACAGGGCGCCGAAGGAGACGGCCCCGCGTCCCAAGGCAAGCGCGGCGCCCACGATCCGGCGGGGACGGGACGCGGCGGGGAGCTCCGCCCGGGGCGCGGCTACCGGTAGACCAGTCCCCATCGCTCGATCGTCGCCTCCTCCAGCGGACGGAGGAGGAAGTAATCGGTCAGGTACCAGAGGACGCCGATCGCGGTCATCCCGGCAATGATGCGGGCCGTGAGGTGAAACGTCTCGGCCTTGAAGATCAGGTATCCGAGTCCTCCGCTCCCCACGACGATCTCGGCCGCGATCAACGCGCGCCACCCGTAGGCAATCCCCAACCGGACGCCCCCGACGATGTAGGGAATCGCGCCGGGCAGCAGCACCTGGAACACGATCTGCCGCCAGGTGCCCCCCAGCGTCAGCACCGCGTACCGGTACAGCCGGGGGACCGTCCGCACGCCCAGCATCGTGTTGAACGCGACGGGGAAG
>DATHLI010000016.1:0-1808 GCA_035488355.1 bacterium
GTCTCCCTGATCGCCAGCAGCCTGGAGGGGGGCCGCACGAACTCCGCGTTCGCGTTTGCGCCGACGGGCGCGCTCCTGGGGCGCTACGAGAAGGTCCGGCTCGTGCCGTTCGCCGAGTACGGGGAGCGCCCGGGGCGCGCCGGCACCGTGCTCCGGACGCCTGTTGCCGCGATCGGCATCGCGATCTGTTACGAGAGCATCTTCCCCGACATCGCGCGGCGGTACGCGCGCGGGGGCGCGACGATGCTCGCCGTGCTCACCAACGACGCCTGGTTCGGCGGCCGGGCGGCGCCGGCGCAGCACGCGGCGCTCGCGCCGTTTCGGGCCGTGGAGGAACGCCGGTATCTTCTGCGCGCCGCGAACGAGGGGATCAGCGCGATCATCGACCCGCGGGGGCGCACGGTCGCCGGGCTCCGGTTGGGAACGCGCGGGATCCTCACGGCGCGGGTGGCGCCGCTCTCCGGGCTCACGCCCTATGCGCGCTACGGCGATGTCTTTGGCTGGGCCGCCGTCCTCGCGACCGCGGCGCTCCTGCTGCCGCGGTCGCTCGGATTCCTCGCCGAGGAGGCGGGGACCGGCGCGTTTCCGCGCCTCCTCGCCCAGTCGGCCCTCCCGTTCCTCGGCCTCGCGGGGGCCGAGTGGCTGCGCGGCCCGGCGCCGGCCGGCGCTGCCCCCGCGGTCCTCCCGGCGTCAATCCTGGCGCTGCTCGCGGTGACCGCGGTCCTCAGCATCGGGCGTCCGGCCCGCGACCTCGGATTCCGGCTGCGGGGGTTTCTCCCCGCCGCGGCCGTGGGGCTGGCCGCGGTCGCAGCACTCACCCTGATCGCGCGGCACGCGTTCGCCGCGCACGGCCCGCCGCCGCCCCTGCTGGCGCCGGCGCTCCAGGGGCCGCACGGGATCCGGTGGGCGGCGGCCGGTGTGCGGGCGCTGGCGGTGGGTCTGGCGTTCGAGTGGTGGCTCCGGGGCCTGGTCTTCGCCGCCGCGGCGGCCTGGCGGAGCGGGGTGGCGGCGGTCCTCTGGCCGGCGTTCCTCGGGATGGCCGCGGCATCCCTGCGCGGTCCCGAGGCGATGGCGTGGGCGCTGTACGGCGGTGTGATCTTCGGGGCGATTCGCGCGCGGTGGGCGCAGATCCCCGCGCTGGCGGTGGCCCACGGCGCGGGGACCATCCTCCTCGGTTTTTTGTTTTCGCCCTGGTGAATGCTATAATGGCGCTGGCCGCGATCGCCGCGGCCCGGGCGGCGGGCAGGCGGCCGGCGCTCGGCGGGCGTCCAGTTCACCGGCATCCCGGGCATCTTATCCTTGGAGATCAGATGGTCGTTGTAGTCGTTGTAGATGGGAGGGTCATCGGTGACGGTTGAGGAACTCCGGCGCACCCTCGGTGAGTATCGAGAGCGCGTGGAGAGCATCGGGAGGCACCTTTGACCTTCCGCGCCGGCAGGCCCGCCTCGCCGACCTGGAGCGGCAGATGCAGCAGCCGACCTTTTGGGAGCACCAGGACGCCGCCCGCCGGACGTCCAGGGAGGTCGCGGCGCTCCGCTCGCGGATCGATGAGTTAGACCGCCTCCGTCAGGAGGTGTCCGATCTGCAGGAACTCACCGAACTGGCCGCGGGGGAAGGGGATGGCGCCCTCGCCGACATCGAGCGGGAGGTCCGTGCCCTCGGCGGCACCCTGGACCGGCTCGAACTGGGTGCGCTCCTCGGCGGGGAGCACGACGCCGCCAATGCCATCCTCTCGATCCACGCCGGCGCGGGCGGCACCGAATCCCAGGATTGGGTCGATATGCTGCTGCGTATGTACCTGAGGTGGG
>DATHLI010000017.1:0-1746 GCA_035488355.1 bacterium
AGATCCGGAAGGCCAGCCTGGTGCTGCTCTGCGACGTCAGCGGGTCGATGGACATCTACAGCCGGTTCCTCGTCCAGTTCATTTACGCGCTGCAGGGGGCGCTCAGCCACGTGGAATCGTTTTTGTTCAGCACGTCCCTCAGCCGGGTCACCGATGTGCTCGGGCACCGCGATATCCGCGAGGCGCTGCGCGATGCGTCCGAACGGGTGCCGGACTGGTCCGGCGGCACCAAGATCGGAGCGAGCCTCAGGCAATTCAATGACGCGTACGGGCGGCTGGTGGACGGCCGGACGATCGTCGTCATCTGCAGCGACGGCTGGGACACGGGCGACCTCGATATCCTCGAGTCCGCGATGCGGACGCTGCACGCCCGCGCCGGCAGGGTGATCTGGCTCAACCCGTTGCTCGGCAGTCCGGGCTACGAGCCCGTCACCCAGGGGATGAGCGTCGCGCTGCCGTACGTGGACGTGTTCGCCTCCGCCCACAACCTCAGCGGCCTGCAGGCGCTCGAGCGGTATCTGCACAGTCCCCGGGGGCGCTCGGGCCGGAGGAGCAGGCCGATCGAAGTGTGGAACGGAACAATGGGAACTGCGGCTCGGGCCGCGGCGGCGGTGGCCCGCCGTCCGGGAGACGGGCCGTGAAGGAGATCCGGGAGATCCTCAACGCCCTCGCCGTCCTGCGGGCGCGGGGCGAGCCCGCCGCCCTCGCGACGATCATCCGCGTTGCGGGGTCCACCTACCGCCGCGCCGGCGCCCGGCTGCTGATCCGGCAGGACGAGACGACGGTCGGCTCGATCAGCGGGGGCTGTCTGGAGGGCGATGTCGCGGAGGCGGCCCGGGAGGTCCTGAGGACCGGTCGCGCGCGGATGATGACCTACGATCTGACCGCCGACGACGACGCGGTCTGGGGACTCGGGCTCGGCTGCAACGGCAAGATCGAGGTTTTCGTGGAAGCGGTCCGGCCCGACGCCGAGCCGGATTTCGCGGCGCTGCTCCAGGCCTGCATCGATGACCGCCGGTTCGCGGCGCTGGCGACCGTGATCGCCTCGCCATCGGAGAGCGGCCGCGCCGGCGTAGGAGCGCGGCTGTTCGTCCCCGAGGATGGCCGGGTCGCAGGCTCGTTCGGCGACGCCGCCGTCGACGCCCGCGTGGCGGCTCTGGCGCGGCGGCAGATCGCCGCCAGGAAGACCACCACAGTCCCCGTGGATCTCCCGGGCGGGCGCGGGGAGCTGTTCATCGAGGTGATCACGCCGCCCCTCCCGCTGCTGGTCTGCGGGGCGGGGCACGACGTGCTGCCGCTCGTCCGACAGGCCCACGAGCAGGGCTGGTGGGTGATGGTCGCCGACAGCCGGCCGGCGTTCGCGACCCGCTCCCGGTTCCCCCAGGCCGATGAAGTCTTCCTCGTGGAGGATCGAGACGTCGGCCGGGCCGTGCGGATCGACCGCCATACCTTCGTCGTCGTCATGACCCACAACTTCCTGCACGATCTCGAGATCCTTCGAGGGCTGCTCGGCACCCCGGCGCGGTACATCGGCCTCCTCGGCCCGCGCGCGCGCACCGACAAACTGCTGGCCGAGCTGGAGCGCAGCGGGGTGGCGCTCGACGACACGCAGCGCGCGCGGCTGTACGGGCCCGTGGGGCTGGACACCGGCGCGGATTCCCCCGAGGAGATCGCGCTCAGCATCCTGACCGAGATCCTGGCCGTGCACAACGGTCGGGCGACGGCCTCGCTCCGCGACCGCCGGGG
>DATHLI010000018.1:0-7898 GCA_035488355.1 bacterium
CGTCGCCATCATCGGCACCGACACGATCCTCCCCCGGGGCGCGCATCGTCTGTCCCGCGGGACGATCCGCGTCCGTATCGGGACGCCGATTCGGGTGGACGGCACGGAGGGCGGACCGATCCATTCCCGGGCCGACCGCGATCAGATCGATACCCTGGGACGCCTCTACATGGGCATGATCGGCCGGCTGCTCGCCGGGACCAGCCAGACCTGATATCATGATGTGCGGGGGCCGCCGCGGCTGAAGGGCCGCGGGCGGGCGGCCGCGTCCGGAGGAGTCTCATTGAAGATCATCGTGGCCAAGCACATGGGATTTTGCGGCGGCGTCCGCAGGGCGGTGGACATCGCGCAGAAGACCGCCGCCACCGCCGGAGGGCCCGTCCAGACGTGGGGCCCCCTGATCCACAACCCCCAGGTGGTCCGCGGCCTCGGAGATGCCGGGGTCGCCGTCGCCGAGCGCCGGGAGGATGTGAGCGGGACGGCGTTTGTCGTCTCCGCCTACGGGGTGGAGCGCGCCGTGCTCGATCAGGCCCGGGCCAAGGGCATGGCGATCGTCGATGCCACGTGTCCCGTCGTCATCCGGGCGCATGCCGTCACCGAGAAGCTGGCGGCCGAAGGCTACCAGGTGATCGCGATCGGCGATCACGGCCACCCGGAGATGGTGACGCTCAAGGAGTTGCTGGGTGACCGGGTGACGGTCGTGCACACCCGCGAGGAAGCCGCCCGCGTCAACATCACCGGCAAGGTCGGCGTCGTCTCACAGACCACTCAGTCGCAGGAGAACTTCCGGCAGATCGTCGGCGACCTGGCGCTGCGGGTGCGAGAGCTCAAGGTCCTGAACACGCTCTGCCCCGCCATCACCATCCGGCAGGAAGAGACGGACGAGATGCTGCCCAAGATCGACGCGCTGCTGGTCATCGGCGGCCACGGCAGTTCCAACACCACCCGGCTCGCGGAGATGGGACGGGCCCGCGCGGTGCCCACCTATCACATCGAGACGGCCGCGGAGATTGTTCCCGCGTGGCTGGACGGCATCGGCACGCTGGGGGTCGTCTCGGGGGCCAGCACGCCCAACTGGATCATCGAGGACGTGATGCTCCGGCTCCAGGATCTCGGAGGCTCCTGACCCGCGGCCTCCGGCCGCGCAAGGAGCGCGGGGCGCTTCCCCGGTAGGGGCGCATGCAGCAGCATCGCGAGGGCGCGGCGACAATCGGGATGCCCACCGTGGCGATCGTCGGCCGGCCCAACGTCGGGAAGTCCTCGCTCTTCAACCGGCTTCTCACCCGCCGCCACGCGATCGTCTCCGACGTCCCCGGGGTGACCCGCGATCGCCTCGAAGCGCCCTGCGAATGGTCCGGGCGCGAGTTCATGCTGATTGATACCGGCGGGCTCGTTCCGGGCGCCGCCGAACCGCTCGTCGTGCAGGTCCGGCGGCAGGCGGAGCGCGCCATCGCCGGCGCGAGCGTCGTGCTGTTCGTCGTCGACGCCGCCGCGGGGCTGACGCCGCAAGACGAGGAGATCGGGGACGTGCTCCGGCGAAGCCGCCGCCCGGTGCTGGTCGTCGCCAACAAAGCGGACACGCCCGAGCTCGCCTCCGGGGCGTACGAGTTCCATGCGCTCGGGCTCGGCGAGCCGATGATGGTCTCGGCCACCCAGGGGCTCGGCACCGGCGACCTCCTGGACGCGGTGCTGGCGATCCTGCCCGAGGGGGGAGCCCGCGAGGCGGCGGGGACGGAGGCAGACGCCGGGCCGGGCCCGCACCCGGCGGCAGCGGGGGAGGCGGAGGCCGCGATCGGGGTCGTGTTCCTCGGCCGGCCGAACGTCGGCAAGTCTTCCCTGGTCAACGCGCTGCTCGGCGAGGACCGCGTGATCGTGGATCCAAGCCCGGGGACGACCAGGGACGCCATCGATACCCCGCTGCGCTACGACGGCCGGCCCGTCATCCTCATCGATACCGCGGGGCTGCGCCGGAAGACCCATGTGGAGGCGGGGGTCGAGTTCTACAGCACGCGGCGCGCGCACGACGCCGTCTCCAGGGCCGACGTGGGCGTCCTCGTGGTGGACGCCGCCGAGGGCATTACCGATCAGGACCAGCGCATCGCCCGTGAAGTGTACGAGGCGGGCCGCGCCGTGGTCTGTGCCGTGAACAAGTGGGATCTGTTGAACGGTTACACGCCGGAGCAGATCCACCGGGTGGCGCAGCAGCGTTTGCGATTCGTGCCGGACGTCCAGGTGTGCCTGACGGTGGCCACCCAGCGGCGCGGGATCGCGGAGCTGATGGCCGCGGTGTTTCGCGCCGCGCGGGCCAGAGCCTGCCGGATCGCCACGGGGCCGCTCAACCGGGCGCTCGAGGAGGCGTTGCGCGCCAACCAGCCGCCGTCGGACGCCACCGGCCGGAAGCTGCATGTCTACTACGCCACCCAGCCCAGCACCCAGCCCCCCACGATCGTGCTGTTCGTCAACGATCCCCGACTGCTCACGGTGGAGTACCAGCGCTATCTCGAGCGGCGGTTCCGCGGGGCGTTCGGTCTCGCCGGGACGCCGATCCGCTGGGTGCTCCGCAGGAGGAGGCCGGGCGCGCCCGCGCGAAGCATGCCGTGACCGGAGGAGGGGGGCATGGCGCTCGCGGTCATCATCGTCAGTTACCTCATCGGCGCCATTCCCACCGGCCTCATCGTCGTCCGCCTCCTCACCGGTGAGGACATCCGGCGCCACGGCAGCGGCAACATCGGGACGGTCAACGTCCTGCGTGTCGCCGGCACCGGCACCGCGGTGGTGGTGCTCGCGGTCGACATCCTCAAGGGGTTGGTCCCCGTCATGCTCGCGGTTCGGATGGGGCTCCCCGCGTGGACGGTGGTGGCAGGCGGCCTGGCGGCGATCGCCGGACACAACTGGTCCGTGTTCCTCAAGTTCCAGGGCGGGAAGGGCATCGCCACCTCGTTCGGAGTGCTGCTGGCCCTCTCCTGGCCCGCCGCGGCCGTGGCCGGGGCCGTGTGGGTGGTCGCGGTCGCCATCACCAGGTACTCCTCGCTCGGCTCGCTCCTGGCCGCGGTGTCCGTCCCGCTGAGCCTCCGGTGGCTCCGCCAACCCGATGCGTATGTCTACTTTGGGATCATCGCCGCGCTCTTCGCCGTCTACCGCCACCGGGCCAACATACAGCGGCTGGTGACGGGGACCGAGCTGCACATCACCGATCGAGAGCCGATCAAGAAATAGGATGCACGTCCTCTGCTTTGGGGCTGGGGCGATCGGCTCCCTGGTCGGCGCCCGCCTGTCGCTCGGCGGGGTGGCCGTGACCCTGCTTGGGCGCCGCGCTCACGTCGCGGCGATCCGTACCAATGGGCTGGTCCTCGAGACTCCGCGCGGGCGCATCACCGCGAAGCAGGTCGATTCCATCACCTCGCTCGATGATCTGAGCAGCCCGCCGGATCTGGTGCTCCTGACCGTCAAAGCCTACGATACTCTTGAGGCGCTCCAAGCCCTCCGCCCGGTGCTGCAGGGCGGCTCGAACATCATGTCCCTGCAGAACGGCATCGGGAACGAGGACCTGATCGCGCCCGCGGTGGGTCCGGAGCGCACGCTCGCGGGCTCGATCACGATCAACGCCGGGCAGCCCCGTCCCGGGGTCGTCCGCCAGAACACGGAGGCCGGCGGGCTCGGCCTCGCGCCGCTGGATCGCCTGCACGACCCGGCGGACCTGGTGGCGCTCTTCCGGGGGGCCGGGATCCGCACCGAGGCCTATCCGGATTACCGAGCGATGAAATGGAGCAAGCTCCTCCTCAACATTTTCACAAACGCCACCTCGGCGATCCTGGATCTTTCTCCCGCGGCGATCGTCGGGGATCCGCGCCTCTACGACCTCGAGCGAGAGGCGTTCCGCGAGGCGCGCCGGGTCATGGGAGCGCTCGGGCTCCGTCCGATTTCGCTCCCGGGGTACCCGATTCCGTGGCTGGCGGCGTTCGTGGCTGTTCCCCCGTGGGCGGCCCGGCCGATTCTGCTCCGCTATATCCGCAGGGCGCGGGGAGAGGGGGGGAGGCCCTCGCTCTGGCACGACGTCCGGCGTGGCCGTTCCCAGACTGAGGTGGATGTCCTCAACGGCGCCGTGGTCCGCGAGGGGAGGCGGCTCGGCATCGCCACCCCGGTCAATGCGGTGTTGACCGAGGCGGTGGAGGGGATTGCGGCCGGCCGGCTGGATCCCGCGGAGTTCCGTGGACGTCCAGAGGCGCTCCTCACGCTCCTGGATCCGCGCCGCACGTAATCGCCGGATGCGCACCGTCCGCGCGCAGGTGTTATAATGTCCCCGGATCAACGGGCCGTAGCGCAGCTTGGTAGCGCACCTGAATGGGGTTCAGGTGGTCGTCGGTTCAAATCCGACCGGCCCGACCAGATGTATCTACGCTTTCCAATGGTTACTCACCACTTTCATTCCCGAGAGGCCGGGTATCAGCGCGTTCGTGCTCGAGGACGAGGTTGTCTACCACACCTATTTCCACCTATGCGCGCGGACTGGACGGCCTCTGGGGCATGTACCAGTGGCTCGACCGGGCGCCGGAGGGGCGCAACGTGACGGGCATCTGGTGGCGCCACTAGAGACCGCGAGTGGCCTCTAAAGGACAAACCTGAAGGGTACTCGGGTAAGCGGAGCCTTCTGGGACTAATTTTGGGTCGACGTTGAGATGAATTACCCGCGACATTTCGGGGTTTCCACTGATCCCAAGCAAGAACTCTAGGGCGTATCCGAAAGGGGGGCACTGAGCGAGCCGGTGCGGCTATAGCGGAATGCAGCGGGGGTTCCGGCATGCCCTTGGGCGACGTGCTGGACGCCATTAACCGAGTGAAGGATGTGGCGGGCGGTCTTGCGGTGCGCGAAATTGTCGCCACGGTGAAATGCGACCGCAGAGCACGAGACGGGACGACGCAGCGCGTCACCATCGACATCTTCTATGGGACGCCTTCGTTCGGCAACCGGTATGAGATCCTGGCCAAAGTCGGCGGCAAGTCGGCAGCGGGGAACGGCAACTCGCTGGATGAGGCCCTGCGATCTGTGCGCTGGCAGAATCTCGATGCCGTATGACAGTCACTCAACGGGCAAGCCCGGCGGTCGAACCGTAGGGCCGCCGGCCGAGGAGTAAGGGAGCGGGCGCGCGTGCAGGCGTCTATTCTCAAGCAGCGGGACTACCTCATCGCCAACATTCAGGCGGCGCTCGCGGACGAGGACCTCAAGCGCCTGCGGGACGCGGTGGTGACGCAGGTGGGCGAGCATCGCGCCCGGGGCGTCATCGTCGATGTGACCGCGCTGGACGTGATGGATTCCTTCGCCGTCTCGACGCTCCGCGAGTTGGCGCACATGACGCGCCTGCGGGGGGCGGAAACGGTGATCGTCGGCATTCAGCCGGAAGTGGCCTTCGCGATGGCGCAGCTGGGGCTGCGCCTCGAGGGGGTGACGGCCGCGCTCGACCTCGAAGAGGGTCTCGCCTACCTGAACCGCCGGTTCAAGCGGACGGCGGTCAGGGGCGCCGGCCCGAACCCCGGACGCCGCGCATGATTGGGCCCCGCAGTGCAGGTGAGACGAAGGGATCGCTTCTGCCGGCGGACCAGGAGATCACCGTGCCGATCGCGTCGGAACTCGATATTGTCGCCGCCCGCCAGCGCGGGCGCGCCATGGCGACCCAGCTTGGATGCTCGCCCACGGAGGCCGCCCTGATCGCGACGGCGATCTCGGAGCTGGCGCGGAACATCGTGCTCTACGCCAAGCATGGCGAAATCGGGCTGGCGATCACGAATGGCGGGGGGAGGCAGGGGATCATGGTGGTGGCGCGCGACCAGGGGCCCGGGATCGCGGATGTGTCCCGGGCCGTCGCCGAGGGGTACTCGACCTCCGGCGGTCTGGGGATCGGCCTGTCGGGCGTCCGGAGGCTGGTGGACGAATTCGAGATCTCCTCCGAACCCGGCAAGGGCACGACTGTCACCGTAAAACGGTGGAGACGCTAGGCGCAGGCCTCCTCGGACCAGTCGACGTAAGGTCAAATTGAGCCCATGCCTAAGTTGTTTTCTGAGGTATCCCTCAGCATTTCACCCCATTCTCGGCAGCGGGCTCTGAGGTTTATCGTCTAAGGCGAAATCCCAAATGAGGGGGCCGCCGTGGCCAAATATCAGTGCTCCTGCGGTGTAAGCGTGGAAATGGAGCCGGAGTTTGGAGGTGTGATCACCTCTGCGTATCATCTCCACCGATCTACGCGGCTCGACGGCACCTCCGCGATTGTCAGGATGGAGGAGGTCCCGGCGCCCGCTGCCGCAGACTCGAAACGCTCTGCCCTCAGCATACGGGCCCGGCGAGCCCTGCGGCTCGAACGCAATGCCGTCACGGGACGTGTGGCCGTGCCGGACGAGCTACAAACAAACGTTTGAACAATAGGGGGCGGCATTGTGATCTCCGTCGAGACCACACGACGTGGGCAGGGGGCACCGAGCAGCGAGGAATTCGTGACCGCCGTTATCCGGGTCCACGACCGCCTCATTGCGGGGCTCAAAGCGCTCGCCGGCGGCCCAAGCCCAGCAGGCCGTGACGCGCACGAGGATGCGGAGATCATTCGATCCTACTCCGCGCTGAACGGCGTCAATGTCGGGGTCGCGGATTGTACCTCGAACCCCGGACAGCCCGCATGATCACGCCCCGCTCCGCAGCCGCGCCGGCGGCCTCGCTGCGGCCGGTGGATCAGGAGATCACGGTCCCGATTGCGTCAAACATCGATATTGTCAGTGCCCGCCAGTGGGGGCGTACGCTGGCATTGCAGGGCGGCTGCTCGCCTACGGAGGCCGCCCTGATCGCGACGGCCATCTCGGAGCTGGCGCGGAACATCGTACTCTATGCCACGCGGGGCGAAATCGTGCTCTCGAACGTCGCCGACGGCGCGAGGCGGGGGGTGACCGTGGTGGCGCGCGACGAGGGACCCGGCATCGCGGATGTGACCCGCGCGATCGCCGGGGGACATTCCACCTCGGGCGGCCTGGGGCTGGGCCTGTCGGGGGTGCGGAGATTGATGGACGAATTCGAGATCTCCTCCGAACCCGCCAAGGGCACGACGATCACCATAACACGGTGGAGACGCTGACGCACCCCGGCGCCGGGGGCTGATGGCGGGGTCCTGAAGGGGTAAGGGACGGCATTCAGGGATATTCCTCAGTTCCGAGCAGTTTGCTTCCCGCTTCGCACTTCGACCGAGGGCCGTAGAATAGACACAAGGGGACTGGTGTGCCGCGCGGCACCTCGAACAGGCACTCGATTTTCTGCGCGAGACGCAGGAGGAACGTGTGTTGCCCGACGCCGGCATGAGCTCGGTCATCGCCCGTCTGGATCGAGACAAGTCGACGGTTGCGCTGCTCATGGAACTCGTGGCCCATCTGCGGCAGAACCGGACGCAGCTGCGGGAGGAATGGGCGCGGCGGATCACCGAGGCGAAGCTGCTGACGGCGATGAGTTCGGACGAGGTGTTCGCCGAAGCGACGGCGGTGTACGACAACTACCTGGAGGCGCTGGAGACCGGCTCCATCGAGGCGCTGGAGGCGTACGCGCGGAACCTGTCGGAGCGGATCATCCCGCGGGGCGTGGAGACGGTGGACGAGGTCGTCGGGATCGTGCTGCTGCTGCGCGACGTGCTGGCCCGGTCGCTGTTCGCCAAGTACCGGCAGAACGTCGATCTGTTGAGCCGCGTGCTGGACGCGTACGAGCCGGCGGCCAACCGGATCACCATCACGGCGGCCGTGGGCTTCGTCCAGGAGCGGGAGCGGGTCATCCGCCAGCAGCAGGAGGCGATCCGGGAGCTGTCCACCCCGGTGCTGCCGGTGCGGGAGCGGCTGCTGATCCTGCCGATCATCGGCATCATCGACCCCCAGCGGGC
>DATHLI010000019.1:0-4555 GCA_035488355.1 bacterium
ACCGCGCGCATGAAGGGGTCGCTGATCCGCACGCTGATGTTCGCGTACCGCACGCGGTTGAGGTTCCGCTTGATCTTCGTGAACTCCAGCACATCCGGGTGGTTGTCCGCGATCGTGATCATCAAGGCGCCGCGGCGTCCGCTCTGCCCGATCGTCCCGGTGGTCAGGGACATCAACTCCATGAACGAGATCGACCCGGTGCTGGTCCGCGCCGCGTTGTTCACGGGCGCGCCCGCCGGCCGCAGGATGCTGATGTCGCCGCCGACCCCGCCGCCGAGCGAGTAGGTCCGGGCGGCCTCCTTCAGCCACTGGAAGATCGACTCAATGGAGTCGTCCTTGAACTTAATTACATAGCAGTTAAGGGAGGTGACTCGTTTTGGATTGCCGATCGCGTGCATGATGCGGCCGCCGGGGATGAACCGGAAGCCCTCGAGCAGCCAGTAGAACTCCCGGGCGTAGCGCTCGCGCGCTTCCGGCGTCGGCTCGACGCTGGCGACGCCCCGCGCGATGCGCTCCCACATCTCGACCGGGGTAAGCTCCAGCACCCGGCCGTCGCGGTCCCGCAGCGCGTACTTGTCGATGAAGACGCGGGCGCGCAGTTCGTCTCCCCCGAAAAACTCCAGGGTCTCCTGGGGCAAAGGAGCGGGCCCTGCGGCGGCGTCCTTGGCTGCGGAGGTCGGCTCGGATGTCATGGCCATGTGCATCCTCCAGGCGAAACTGATGTATGCAAACGTGGGCTGTGGATCTGCAGAATGCGATCGATCCGGGACGTCTCCCGGCGCCGCCTCAAGGCGCCGGGATCAGCGTGATCTGCGATGCCAGTTCGGCCTCGAGCTGCTTGCGGGCTTTGAGCCGCTCGATCTCCTCCATCAGACGATCCACATCTCCGACCCGGCGATACACAGAGGCAAACCTGACGTAGGCGACATCGTCCATACGGCGAAGCCGTTCGATGACCTGATCACCGATCTCGCGGCTGGCCACAATCGACACGCCGCGCTTCCTGAGCTCCATCTCGATCTCTTCGGCCGCCGCCTCAAGGACCGCCCGCGACACCGGCCGGCCCTCGCAGGCCCTTACCAGGCCGATCAAGATCTTCGTCCGGTCGAATGCCTCGCGGCGGCCGTCCCGCTTGATCACCAGGAGGGCGGCCCGTTCCGCGCGCTCAAAGGTCGTAAAGCGCCTCCGGCATCCGGGACACTCCCTGCGCCGCCGGATACCATCCCCGTCCTCGATCGCTCGAGAGTCCAGGACTTTGCTGTCCTTGTACTGGCAGTACTGACACCGCACGAGTGTTCGCCTCTTCTCCCACATCTGGGGTGATTTGTATCGTAACACACAAGCGCTAGTGGCTCAAGGGGAGAAAGCACCCGCCGTTGCCGAATGGACCTTTCTGGCGGCAAGTTGCTGGGTATTGTGACGTCAACCGCCGATTCTATCGACCGCAGAGGGTCATAAGCCCGTGGCCGCAGGCCCCCCGGGGGGCCGATGACCGCGGAGGCGGTCAGGTTCTGAAGATCACGGCCTCCCGGCTGAAGAGGGCGATGGCGATTTTGAGGACCACCGCGGCGTACAGGACGCAGGACACGGAGGTCAGCAGGAGGTGCCCCCAGTTGACGGTCCCCAGCAGCAGTTCGCGAAAGGCGAAGAAGGTGTTCAGCACCGGCACGAGATACACCCACATCCTGCCCGCGAGTTCGCTGATGAACGGCACCGCCAGGGCCGGCAGCACGATCATGAAGTACAGCGGGGTGACGTACTGCTGGGCTTCTCGCGGCGATCGCGCATAAATGCTCACGGCCAATTGCACCGCGCTCACCAGCGCCGCAAACAGGAGCGCGACGCCGAGGAGCACGAGGGCTGTGCCCAGCGGCAGGCTGATGTCCAGTGTCCCGGCCGAGGTCAGGAGGTAGGGATAGCCACATCGCAGGCTCAGTATCATCGAGAGGACGACGATGATCACCGCGCCCATCGAGGCGGTCAGCACCGCGAGAAACTTCCCCAGGATGATTGCCTCCCGGCGGGGGGGCGCGGCCAGCAGGGACTCCAGGGTGCCCCGCTCCTTCTCACCGGCGGCCAGATCGACCGCCACCGCCATCCCGCCCACCACCGCCAGCATCGCGATGAAAAACGGCAGGATGCCGGCGAGGAGCAGCCCGGAGAGCTGGCGCTGAGTCGCCACGTTGCGCTCGTCCACCAGGACCGGCAGCAGATCGGCGGGGGTCAGATGGCGGACCTGCAGCCGGCGGGCCACGACCTCGCGGCTGTACGTCGCGATCAGGTCGAGGACCTTGCCCCGGGCGGCCGTGCTTTCGGAGTCGCTGGCGTCGTACTGAATGCCCACGCGGACCTGTCCGTCCCGCGCGACGACCGCCTCCATCCCGGAGGGGAGCCGGACGACGGCCAGGACCCGCCGCTCGCGCAGCGCCCTCAGAGGGTCGGGGGCGCGGACCGGAAGGATCAGGCGGGTCGTGCGGGCGAGCCTGAGCAGCCCGTCGTCCTGCCCGACGATCGCGACCGCAGGGGTCGCGCTCCGGAGCACGCGCTGCTGACGCTGCTCCAGGTAGGGGATCCCCAGCGTCGCCAGCGGCACGACCAGCGCCGGCAGCAGGATCATCACCAGCAGCGTCCGCCGGTCCCGAAGCGCCTCCAGCATCTCCTTGGCGTAGACCGCCCGCACGAACGGACCCATCGCCTCGAAGGGCCCCGGCCGGGGGACGTCACCGCGGCGATCCCGGCGGAGGCGCGCCCCGCGCTCCTCGCGCCACCAGGTCACCGCCCGGCCGATCACCGGGCCGTGTCCTCCACGAACTGCACGAAGGTCTCCTCGAGCCCGAGGCCCGTGTGCGCCTTGAGCTCCGCGAGGCGTCCCTGCGCCAGCACCCGGCCGCCGGCGATAATGGCGACGCGGTCGCAGAGGCGCTCCGCCTCCTCCATGAGGTGCGTCGACAAGATCACGCACCGCCCATCCCGCTTGAACCGCCGCACGAACTCGCGGACCGACCGCGCGGAGATGACGTCCAGGCCGGAGGTCGGCTCATCGAGGAAGACGACGGGCGGATCGTGGATGAGGGCGCGGGCGATGTTCACCTTCTGTTTCATGCCCCGGCTGAGGGTGTCGCTGATCCGGTCGATGTGGGGGGCCATCTCCAGGGTCTCGAGAATTGCTTCCACCCGCCCCTCCAGCACCTCCGGCTGCACGCCGTAGAGGCGTCCCGTGTAGCGCACGGCCTCGCGGGCGGTGAGGCGCCCGTAGATCCCGGCATGCTCGGGGAGCACGCCGATCACGCGCCGGACCGCCTCGGGCTCCCGGGTGACATCGTACCCCGCGATGCGCGCGCCCCCCGAGGTCGGGCGGAGAATCGTGGTGAGCATGCGGAGCGTCGTGGTCTTGCCGGCCCCGTTCGGCCCGAGCAGGCCGAACACCTCGCCGGCGTAACACCGAAACGACACGCCGCGCACGGCGTGGAAGGTGGGGAAGCGCTTCTGGAGATCGACAGCCTCGACGAGGACGTCCGGGCCGCCGGCCGCCTCCCGCGCGGTCACTGACACGAGACGTCCAGGGGGACGGCGCTCAGCGCGAAGATCGCGACGAGCGCGGCCGCCATCGCGATGTGCGCCGCCGTCGGCGGCGAGACGTCGTCGAGCGGGCCCGGATGCCCCCGCCGCAGCAGGAACAAGATCAGCACCGCCATCGGCCAGTAGCGAAAGAACCACGCCACCCCGGCCGCCGCGATGGAGAGGACCAGGTGGACCCGGGATCCGAACAGGGCCCGCGTCACATGGCCGCCGTCCAGCATGCTCGCCGGGAGCAGGTTGATCGCGGTCACGAGGAGCCCGAACCACCCGGCGAACAAGACCGGATGAAAGATCACCCCGCTGGACGGGTCGGGATGCAGGAGCCAGTTGACGAGGAAATCGACGAGGCGTGGACTCGAGAACGAGCAGACGGGGCTGACGAGCGCGGACCGCGCGACGACGGACGAGTGCGCGGCGCCATAGATCAGGAACGGAATCGCCGCAATGAACCCGGCGATCGGCCCGGAGGCGCCGAGCTCGATCAGGGCGTCCCGGTTCGGCGCCGGCGACCGCGTGAGGATGACCGCGCCCAGCGTCCCGGAGCCGAGCCCCGGGATCGGCACCATCGGGATGAAAAATGGCAGGCTCGCGTCGATGCCCCGCCGGATCGACACGAGCTTGTGTCCCATCTCGTGGCAGACCAGGATGGCCATCAGCGGGAGCGAGAAGGCCAGGCCCGCGCCGATGAGATGGGCGAGGCTCCCTCCCCCCGATGTGTTCATGGCTCCGGCGATGAACGTCGTCACCAGGGTCGCGAGAAACAGCCCCAGGGGAAGCGCCCACTCCGTCCGGCCGGCGGGGGGCTTGGCGACGAGCAGGATCACGGTCTTGTCCTCCCGTTGGCGGAGCAGCGGGAGGACCTCCAGCGGCTCGAGGGCCCGGCGGAGGCGCAGGAACCGCTCCTTGTCGTCCTGGGCGGGCCGGATGGTGAAGGCCGGGCGTCCGTCCAGGAAACCGGCCTCCTGGATCGGAAACG
>DATHLI010000020.1:0-3599 GCA_035488355.1 bacterium
CAAGCGCCTCGCGTGGCGGGAGTTCGATCCGTCGTTCGCCGGGACGCTCGTGACCGTCAAAGAGGTCTTCGAACTGAAGAATGCCCGCCGGGTGCTCATCGACGGCAACATCTTTGAGCACTCCTGGAAGCAGTCCGACCACGACGGACATGCCATCCAGTTCACCCCGCGCAACCAGACCGGCGGCGCGCCCTGGACGGTTGTCGAGGACGTCACGTTCACGCACAACATCGTCCGCCAGGCCACGAACGGGTTCTTCATGCTCGGCACAGACTATACGCACCCGAGCGGGCCGCTCCAGCGCGTGCTCATCCAGAACAACCTGATCTACGGCATCGGCTCCTTCCCGGAGAACGGCTCGGCCTTCTGGTTCGGCGCGCTCCTGATCATGCGGGACGGCGTGACGGCCGTGACCTTCGATCACAACACCGCCTTCCAGAGCGGCGATGTGCTGCACGCGTCGGTGGTCAATCACACGCCGAACACGGGGCTCGTCTTCACGAACAACGTCGGCGACGGCAACGTGTCCTCCGAAGCCGCCGCGGGCCCGGCCGCGGCCCTGGCAACCTCGTTCCCCGGCGCCGTGTTCACCGCCAATGTGCTCCTGGACGGAACCGCCTCAGCGTATCCGCCCGGCAACTTCTTCCCTCCGGGGTCGACGCCGGTGGTCAACGCCTTCTCCGGCGGGTCCGACTACCACCTCGTTCCCGGGAGCCCGTACAAGAACGCCGGAACCGACGGCAGGGACATCGGCGCCGACATCGACGCGATCAACGCGGCGACGGCGGGCGCACTCCCCGGCGTGAGCGTCCTCTCTCCGCAATCGGTCGTGTGGACCGATATCGTCAATGCCGTCGCGGTTGGAAACGCGCTCGAGCAGACGGGGGAGTGTGTATCCGGCGGGCTCTCGACCCAGCAGATCGCCGGGAATGGGTACGTTGAATTCCCCGTGAGCGACCCCACGGGCGACTACATCGTCAGCCTGGGCGACGGCACCGACCTGATGGGCCATTGGGCCGTCCACATCGCCGGGTTCACCGCCGAAGTGCGCGAAGGCAACTGGACGCTCAAGGCCCACATCCCCGCGGCCGCCGGTGATGTTTTCCGTATCGCGGTCGTCAACGGACAGGTGCAGTACATGAAAAACCGCGTCGTGTTCTATGCGAGCGCAACCCTTCCCCAGCGCTTCCCGCTGAACGCCAAAGCGACGCTGTGGAGCTTCGGGGCGACGGTGGCCAACGCGGTCATCATGAGCGGTGGATAGCGCAGGCAGGCGTTGAACGGGACCCGGGGGCCCAGACCCGCCCGGGCGGGGCGGGCGTTAGGGATCTTCACCCCGGGCATATCCACCCTATGCCAGTTGAGGAGTTTCCCCTAGCGTCTGGGGGGTTTTCCTGGACCGGTGCCCAAGATCGCGGATACCGATTTGAGGGGCTATTTCGCTTGACCCTCCCGGCGACCGGCAGGACAATCGCATCTGAGAGCACCTTCTGTCCGCAAGAGCGGGTCGAGGGACAAGGATCGGTGATCGGAGACTGCGCCGGCGCTGTTTGCGCCGCCGCGGAAATCGACGAGGAGAGCATGATGCGACATACGATGCTCGAGCGCTCGAAGGCGGCGGACAGGGGCGAGGGGCGGCCGATGGATGAGCATCTGGTGAGCCTCGTCAACCCCGCCTCGTTCGAGGCCGATCAGTACCGGACGATCCGCCACGTGCTGGAGCAGTCACACGCCACAAAGAAGATGATCGCCGTCACCAGCGCCGCCCCCGGCGACGGGAAGACGACGACGGCGCTGAACCTGGCCGGGATCCTCGCTCAGGCTCCCGACGCGCACATTCTGATCGTCGATCTCGATTTGCGGATGCCGGCGGTGGGAGACCGCCTGGGGCTGACGGTTCAGAGTCCCGGTCTGGCAGACCTGCTCAGCGATCCCGGCCTTACGCTGGATGACGCGGTCCAGCGCCTCCCCCGGTTCCGGCTCGCGGTCCTGCCGGCCGGCCGGACCCTGGCGGTGCCGTACGAGGCGCTGAAATCCCCGCGGCTGGGCGAGCTTCTACAAATGGCGGGCCGGCAGTACGACTACGTGATCCTGGATACGCCCCCGCTGGTGGCGGTGCAGGACGCGCGGCTGATCGCCGACTGGGTGGACGGTTTCGTGATGGTCGTGGCGGCGCACCGGACGCCGCGGAAGCTCCTCGAGGAGGCCCTGAACTTGATGGAGCCGGCCAAGCTCATCGGCCTCATCTTCAACGGGGAGGATCGCTTGCGCTCCGGCTACTACGGGGATTACTACGGGTCCTCGAAGGGCAAGCGCCACGGGTGGTGGCGGGCCGGGAACGGTAACGGGAATGGCCACGGGAATGGGAACGGTCATGGGCAGCGGACGTCGGTGCTGGACACAGTCCTGCGCACCGTCCTGGGCCGGCCGCGCTGACGACCGGCTGCACCGTTGGGGGCGCGGCCCTCGCGGAAGGCCGCGCCGGATGTCCGGCCCCTGCAATCTCTCCCCGATCTTGACATCTTGTTGACACCGAATACCTCCGCTGGTATACTACCCGGGTCGGGTCAGAATCGCATAGGCAGCTTATCGTGGACCTTGATCGCCTTCGCGATGCTCCACAGCGGGCCATCGGGACGAACGAGACGAGCAAAGCCGTCGGCCGGGGCCGCGCGCAGGTCGTGTTCGTGGCACGTGACGCCGACCGGAGGGTGACCGAGCCGGTCGTCTGGGCAGCGCGGGCTCACGGCGTCGAGATCGTCGAGGTCGAGTCGATGGCGGTCTTGGGACGGACCTGTGGAATCGCGGTGGGCGCGGCGGTCGCAGCGATCCTCAACGCACCTGATCAGACACCAGAGCCGTAAGCGGGGATAGTTCCCTTGTAATGCGCCGCAGGGTGCCACCTTCGGCACCGCGTATGGCGCATGCCGAACAATCGAAGACAGCCTAGCGGGCGATAACCCGACCGCGCGGCCGGTCCCCAGTGGGCCTGCCGTACAGTCGCCGGCATCGCACCTCCCTGGGGCGCGAGGGCGACCGCTCCGGGGGTGTCGTGT
This sequence comes from bacterium, assembly GCA_035488355.1. Classification (GTDB taxonomy): domain Bacteria; phylum Sysuimicrobiota; class Sysuimicrobiia; order Sysuimicrobiales; family Segetimicrobiaceae; genus Segetimicrobium. Next base: position 3,057 of record DATHLI010000020.1, read on the forward strand.
GTGTGCGCGGGTCCCCTCCGGGGGCGCCCTAATATAAGGAAGACATCAAGGGAACGGCGGGAGGGACGACGTGCCGACGGTCACTCAGCTCGTGCGGATCGGGCGGGAGGCGGAGCTGTCCAAGAGCAAATCTCCGGCGCTGCAGATGAGCCCGCAGCGGCGTGGGGTGTGCATTCAGGTGAAGACGACCACGCCAAAGAAGCCCAACTCCGCGCTGCGGAAGATCGCGCGGGTCCGCCTGACGAACGGAATCGAGGTGACCGCCTACATCCCAGGCATCGGCCATAATCTTCAAGAGCATTCGGTGGTGCTGATCCGCGGCGGCCGGGTCAAGGATCTGCCGGGAATCCGCTACCACATCATCCGCGGAACCCTCGATACCGCGGGGGTCCAGGATCGGAAGCGCGGCCGGTCAAAATACGGGGCCAAGCGCCCCAAGGAAGCGGCGGGGTAGGGCGATGCCGAGAAAAGGCGCGGTGGCGCGGCGCCCGGGGGCGGTCGACCAGGTCTTTGCCAACCAGACGGTGGGCCGCCTGATCAACA
>DATHLI010000021.1:0-10320 GCA_035488355.1 bacterium
ACCCGCCAGATGTATCGAACGGGCTTTTGCACCTCCTGAGGATTGTCCAAAAGATACTTGAAAAACCCTCCCGTTGAGGAAGAGTTCCCCAATCAAACGCGTACTCATCGTCTCGAAGGCCCTACTCAAATGAAGCAAGGGCCACTAAAAAGGGGGGATCCCGATGCGTTGGGGTCATGAGACGAGCTTCGTTGCCCGACCAAAGCTTACAAGGGACAGGTGGGCCATGAGGCGAATCATCCTGAAGCTTGCGGCCGTCGCGACCGTCCTAGCAATGAGTCTGGGGGCTCCCGTCGTGTACGGCCAGGTCACCGTCAATTCTCCCTCTCCTACGAAGCACCCAGACCACCCGAAAGGCAGGCACACAACTATCACCCCGATCCCAGGCGTGTGCCCAGCAGCCGTCATCACTCGGTCCGGCAACTATGAGCTCGCTGGGCCTGTCGGGCCGTGCCCGCCGGGCACCGATGGGATCGACATCAAGGCAAGCCATGTCACGTTGCACCTGAACGGGTTCAGCATCATCGGCGCCGCCAGCTGTAGGGGGAACTTTGGAATAGGCGTCGGTTTCACGGCTCCCATGCTGTCGGATGTGCGCATCCTAGGCCCCGGGCTGATCGCAGAGTTCGCGTTTGGCTTGGCGGCGCAGAATGCCGCTGATTCCTTTGTGAAGTTTGTGACGTTCATGTGCTCGACCGGAATAGCAAATCTCATCGGCATCCTCTCACCCGGAGGTGAGTGGAAGATCCAGCGAAATGTGTTTCGGCAGGGGGTGCCAGACGATCTTTTGTGTTCCATTCTGGTGGCGGCTGATGACAACGACCTCGTAGGCAACGACGCCAACAGCCCGATCTGCCTTTTCAGCAGCAACAACACCGTCGTCAAAAACACCGTCGTCGGCGGCTTTTCCGGCATCGTCACAATGCCTGGTGATAATGACAACGAGATCCACGCCAACACTACCAACAACAACAACGGCCAAAGCGGCATACTCATCAGAGCTGGCTCGACCGAGAACAACATTACCGGGAATAAATCGTCCAACAATACTCCTTTCGATATGGAGGATGACAACCCCAACTGTGACAGCAACAAGTGGGAAGGGAACCACTTCACTACCACCAACCAACCGTCGTGCATCCACTGAGCAGCAGGGCTACGGGCCCTATGGGGGACACCAGCGAGCGTTCCTCAAGGGAGCTTGCTGGAGACGCGGGGGGAGGGGGTTGTCCCTCCCCCCGCGGCACGAGTGGCGGGCGTTAATGGGGAGCTTCGGACGGCCGAGCAGCCCCTGACGACGTGGGTGATCAAGATCGAGGCCGTCGTGGCGATACGCGGGCATGCAACCTTTATCTAGAGCATAAGGCCCTGTACCGGTCTCAGCGCGGCCCGGTGGACGAGGGCCTGGCGTTCGTGCCCCTGGGCAAGGCCGACGTGCGCCGCCGCGGGCGCGACCTGAGCGTCATCACGTACGGGATGATGGTCCACCGCTGTCTCGAGGCGGCCGGGGCAGCGGCAACAGAAAGGATTGAGGCCGAGGTAATCGATCTCCGCACGCTCCTGCCGCTCGACCTCGAGACCCTCACCGACTCGGTCACGCGCACCAGCCGGGTGCTGATCGTTCACGAGGACCGGCTGCGCGGCGGCATCGGCGCCGAGATCTCGGCCCACATCGCCGAGCACCTCTTCAGCCTGCTCGACGCTCCGGTCGGCCGCATCGGCGCATTCGACACGCCCGTCCCCTATGCTCCTCCGCTCGAATCGGCATATCTCCCGAGCGTCGAACGCATCCGCAACGCCATCGTCCGCCTCGCGCGCTGGTAACCACCCCGCCAGATTAATCGAGTGGGCCTTTACGGCTTCTAAGTTCTCGAAGGATATTTGAAAGACCCTTCGTTTGAAGGATAGCCCCTCAATCAAATGCGCTGTTTAATCATATCGAAAGCTCTACTTAAGCGATAGTTAATCATATCGAAGGCCCTACTCAAATGAAAGATGGGTCCACTCGAATGATTATTGATGGACCCGTGGTTGGTTTGAGGCGACAGTTCTGTCGCAGCCGGACACCTCCAGGCACCCATTGCGACCGCAAAGAGATTTTCACGTGAGCGAGTGGATTCACAGCATGCACCACACGCGGGGAAGGGGGGACACACGATGGCTTCAGAGGTGACACACCGCGCCATAAGGGTGGGAGAGATTAAACGGACGTTGCTGATGGCCACACTCATGACCATGCTGCTCTTGCCTGGTGCGTATGCGAATGGAGGAAATGAGGAACAGAACAAGAGCGGCCTCAGAGATGAGGGCGTGGGCATGTACACAGACCCCACGGTTGCCTCTCAAGTCTCGACGTTCACGATCAATCCCCGACTGGTGAGTTGCGGTGTGTCCGCCGGCCCGGGGATAATATCTCCACCCGCTCCCCCGCAGCCCGCCAGTTTCGCGATGCTCATGTATTCGACCAGGCTCGACTCCTACCAAGTAGACCGCAAGAGTAAGACGATTTACGCGGCCGGCCGGATGCGATCGATTACCAAATTCGGCCCGGTGCCGCCAATTGAAGACGTGCAGCACGATTTTGTGGCCATCGCAGTTGACAACAACCCGCACGATCGGTTTGACATCCACTTCAAGACGCCCTTCTGGAATACGGGCAACCTGCTCTGCACGCCCTCTACGGTCGTGAAGGGGGGGTGTCGCTTCGGAGGCGAGCTCCTTCGGGACATGGGTGACGTTGTTGTGGGCCAGGGCGACGGGCAGGGCGAGTAACTCGGCGGACGGGCTGTGCATACACACGCGTCCTTCCGAGCAGTCGGTCTCCTGATCGCCATCGCGAGTGTTGCGTGTGCCCCGCGAGTCCTTTGGGCAGACGCAGGCCCGGACCCCCAGCGCCGGCCGACGATCGTTGTGCAATGGAACACCGCCGCCCTGCAGGCCGTGCGCGACGGCACGCTGGGGCCGCCCATGGTGGCGCGGGCCCTCGCGATCGTCCACACGTGCATGTACGACGCCTGGACCGCGTACGACCGCAAAGCAGTCGGCACGCGGCTCGGTGGTTCGCTGCGCCGGCCCAAGGCCGAGGGGACGCCGGCCAATAAAGACAAGGCGATCAGTTTCGCCGCTTACCGCGCCGCGGTTGACGTCTTCCCTTGGGACAAGACCAAGGTGTTCGATCCATTGATGGCCAGCCTGGGGTACGACGCCGGCGACGCGTCAACCGATGTCACGACTCCGAGCGGGATCGGCAATGTGGCCTGCGCCGCCGTGCTCGCCTTCCGCCACAACGACGGGTCGAATCAACTCGGCAACCTTGCGGCCGGCGGCGTTCCGTACGCGGACTACACGGGGTACGCTCCCGCGAACCCGCCGAGCACGGTGCCGGTGATTCCCGGCCGGATCGCCGATCCCAACCGCTGGCAACCGCTCACGTACTTCAACGGAGAAAAAACTGTCACACCAGGCTTCGTCGGTGCTCAGTGGTATAAGGTCACGCCCTTCGCGCTGACCAAACCCGATCAGTTCCGGTCCTTCATCGCCTCCTCGGGACCGGCCTTCTATCCATCGGCCACGTACACGCAACAGGCGGCGGACGTTATCACCCTCAGCGCGCGCCTGACCGACGAGCAGAAAATGATCGCCGAATACTGGGCGAACGGGCCGCATTCGGAACTGCCGCCCGGCCACTGGGACCTGTTCGCACAGTACGTGTCGGCGAGAGACCGCCATACCCTCGATGACGACGTCAAGATGTTCTTCGCGCTGACCAACGCGATCCATGACGCCGGGATTGCCGCCTGGGACGCCAAACGAGCGTTTGATTACGTTCGGCCGGTCACGGCCATCTGCTATCTGTTCCACGGACGGCAGATCCAGTCGTGGGGCGGGCCGGGCAAAGGGACCGTCACGATGGATGGATCGCAGTGGATCCCGTATCAGCCCAGCACCTTCCCCACGCCGCCGTTTCCGGAGTACATCTCGGGCCACAGCGCATTCAGCGCAGCCGGCGCGGCCATCCTGGAACTGTTCACCGGAGACGAGTCCTTTGGAGACTCGGTGACCTTCGCGCCGGGAAGCTCCGGAACCGAGCCGGGTATCACGCCGGCCCACTCTGTGACGCTGTCCTGGCGCACATTTCGCGACGCCGCCGATCAGGCCGGGATGTCGCGGCGCTACGGCGGGATTCACTTCGAACTTGGAGATCTGATAGGACGCGCCACCGGCCGGGTGGTCGGGGCGCAGGCGTGGCAGAGGGCGCAAGAATATTTCGGAGATTCGGGCGACAACAGCCAGCAGTGACTGAGGGGGTGGCGGCGGTCTGACCGCTGTCTCGACCCCTTGGAAGGAGGTGCAAAAAGCTCTTCGCGTGAGCAAGCCGATTCACGCACGCGCCTCACTCGATAAAGGGGGGACAGAGGATGGATTCTAAGACGAGACGGCACGATATCACGAGCAAGAGTTGGTGGGCGAAGAGGGGCGGGGGTTGGTTCTGGTTAGTGTTGTTGGTCCTATTGGCACCTACCCTCCCAGCCCAGGCAGCCCCTCCTCCTGTAACAACAAACCCGCCCTGTGGTCCTGCAACGGGTCCGGGAACGCCGGTGACCACCAACGTGATACTGACCACGGATATCACCTGCACGGACGCTCCGTGGATACAAATCGCGGCTGACAACATTACGGTCAACCTCAACGGAAAGATCGTCACATGTTCTGCTCCGGACGGGTACCAGGGAAGCTGCCAGGAGTTTCCTGACAACGACGACATCGCGATCGACACGAACGGGCATAAGAACATCACCATTATCGGTTCGAGTCCGGGTGAAGACAAATCCGGTGGCGAATCCGGTGTGCTTAAGGGATTTGATGTCGGTGTGGCCGTCAATGGAGGAACCAAGGTGAAAGTCCTTGGGGTGACCGTAACCGGCCCCCACGACTTCTCCGCCCGGCCCTCCAGTCAAGGCGTCCGAGTGACCGGTGTCGCCTGCCCCCCGCCTCAGCCGAATAACGGCGGAGACAAAGGCGAGGTTAACAAGCCGGCGTCCAACGACAACGGAGACGAAGGGCACTTCGCCGTCCAAATCGCCGGGAATAACATCTCATACCAAACGGAAGGCATCGAGCTGAGTAAGGCCAACTGCGTAGCGGTCCTGCAGAACATCGTGCACGACAACAGTTCCACTCCAATCCAGTGCGAAGGGATCGTCCTCGAAGACTCCGCGCATAACGTAATCGCGAGTAACGTCGTGTTTGCGAATGGCGAGAACTTCGCGATCGATGGTGGAATCGTCGTGGATGGCGCGGGGAGCACCAGCAACCTCGTCGCCGGGAATAAAGTAAACGACAACAACGGTGACGGGATTTCACTTAGAGACTCTGCCAGCGGTAACGCCGTGGTGGAGAACGAAATGCTGTTCAACGGCGAAGCGAACCCTGGTGTCTTCCACGATGCGGACGAAAAATTTACCGCCGCCATTGAAAGTAACACCTGGAAGGATAACGAGTGCAAGACCTTTTCCACCCCGAACCCTGGGGCCAGCGCTTGCGCCGAAGATGAGTAGATGATCATGAACCTGACGCCGTTCAGGAAGAAGCGGTAAGATCACAGAGCGGGGATGGGGGCGGAGCGTGCGCCGCGGTGAGCTCCGCCCCGGCCTCGCCTCAGTGTTGTCCGGCATGATTCCTCGCGGAGAGCGGGGGGTCGCCATGATCGCGCTGCTGGCGACGGCGCTGATCGTCACGGTGATCAGCATCGCCCTGGTCGGCCTGATGAACACGGACCTCACCCATGCCTCCATCCAGTTCGCGGTGGCCCGCAGTTTCTACCTCGCTCAGGCGGGCCTGGCCGAGGCCACGGTGCAGGCCTCGGCGGCGGCCGATCCCGCGGCGTACACGACCCCGGAGCAGGGAGTGACGGTGCCCTACGGGAGCGGGCGCTTCACGTATTGGGTCGATGCTGGCCCGGCCGACGGGTGCGGGCCAGGATTGAAGACGCTCGTTGCGGAGGGGGAGGTCGACGTTCTCAGGCGGACGATCGGGGCGCGCGTCCGGGCGTGCGCGGTGGGGGGCACGCCGGAGGCCGCGGCGCTGTTTGGGGTGGGGCGCGTCCAGTTCGGGGGAGCCACGTCTCGCGTGTACCTCGCGCCGTATCAGGTGGGGACGCCGGGAGGTGGCGGGAGCCTGGGCTCGTTCACCGAGATCAACTTCGCCGACTCGGATACGCGAGTGAATGCCGTGAGCGAAGGCACCGGGGGCATGGGGGCGATGACCGATCTCCTCACGCTGCGGGACGGCACGTTTGCCGACTACCAACTGTTCGGATTCCCGGAGCCGCCAGACTACAGTTCTAACCCGGAGGCGGACCCGGCCCCGTGGATCTCCTCGGTGTTCGGGGACATCATCAAGGCCAAGCCGACGACGGGGGTCGTCATGAACCGATGCGGCACTCCTCGTGCGTGCGTCACCGTGGGAAACAACCTCACAGATGTGCTCGACGTATCTAATCTCCGGGAGGCCAATGACCTGCGGCACGTCTACCTAAAGGGCATCCGAGAGGAGACGCTCCCGCAGCTCGCTCTTGATCCCGCGGTATTTCGGGCCCAGGCGGGTCGAAATACCGCAAACGTCGAGGTCAACAAGATTCCGCGGCTCGCCCTCGATCCCGCGACACTGAGGACCCGGGCGGCTCGAAATACCGCAAACGCCGAGCTCAACAACACCGTGCAACTTCAACTGAAGACAGATTCCGTCTACAGCCCCACAGAGTTCTATCAAGTCATGCTCTATTTGATGATGCACCCGGAACAATCCCTTCAAGGCACGGTATACATCGACGGGACCTTCGCGTTTTTCCGGAGCGCTGACCTGGGAGGCGTCTCCGGGAACGTGACGCTTGCCGTGGGGGGGGACCTCATCCTGTACAGAAATGCCAGGGTCACGATCCGGCACGACCTCTCCACCCCTGCCGGCCGCCGGATGCCGGGCATCGTCGTGTTCGGAACCTCTCAAATCGCCGGAACCGGGCCCGCACCGACCATGGGGCAGCAGGCGTGCGACGGACAGGGGGTGGGCGGATCCGGCCGCCTGGTGCTGTGCGCGGGCAGCACCCTGACTGTCGATGGTCTGATCTACACGCAGGATGGAATGGCGATTGGACCGGGGGCGTTCGTGGATCAGGTCGGGGCCATGTACCACAATAGTCGGGGGACCTCGAATCCCAGCTTCCTGATCCAGGATGCGACCGTTGTGCTACGGTTTGACCCGCTCGCCCTCAGCGCTTTTGGCACCGGTATCGCGACGCTCTCGTGGCAGCAGTTGCGCTAGCGTCGTGATCCCGCGATCATCAGGATTCTTGTCGCCATTCGCATCGGCGTATCTCCCGAGCGTCGACCGCATCCGCCGCACCATCGTCCGCCCCGCGCGCTGGTAACCAACCCTACCAGGGTAATCGAACGGACTTTTGCACCTTCTGAGGGATATCTCAAAAGATACTTGAAAGACCCTCCCGTTGATGGATAGTCCCAGTATCAAAAGCCCTATTTAATCTATATCGAAGCCCCTATTCGAATGAAACAAAGGGCTACTCAAATGATTATTGATGAATACGTTTTTGGATTGAGGCGACCCTTCTGTCGCGGCCGGGCACCTTGAGGCATCCATAAAACGATTGTGCCGCGAGCGGAGTTCGGAGCATACCAGACAAGCACCTCTCAGAAATCACCCGTCACTTTAATGGAATAGGCAAAATGGGTTGTTGGAGAACGTGTTCAACTGCTAAGGGGGGAATCTCAATGAGTTTCTACGCCCGACCAATCGCGACAAAGAACGGGAGGCGGGTCATGAAGCGAATCTTCCCAAAGCTCGCGGCCGTCGCAATCGTCCTCGCGATGTGTCTCGGGGCTCCTGTCGTGTACGCTAATCGCCCCATTATGGATCCTGGGCCAGACAATGGGCACGACAAGAAGAAGATGGAAGGGGAAGGTGGACACAAAACTATCCCCCCCACCCCAGTGTGCCCAGTCCACATCACTCAGCCCGGCAACTATGACCTCGGTGGGCCTGTCGGGCCGTGCCCGTCGGGCGTCAATGGTATCGACATCGAGGCAAGCAATGTCACGCTGCACCTGAACGGGTTCAGCATCAACCAAAGCACTCCCTGCACCGGTGATGGCATACACGTCGAAAACCAGGCAAACCCGGCTGCCATGCTGTCGGAGGTGCACGTCCTAGGCCCCGGGATGATCAACGACTTCTTTTCAGGTTTGATGTCGAAAAATGCCGCTGATTCCTTTGTGAAGCAGGTGATGGCGACATGCCAGACCGGATTTGGACATGGCTTCCGTATCGGTTCACCCGGAGGGCGGTGGAAGATCCAGGGAAACGTGTTTCGGAATGGGACGCCGCAGCAATCTTGCGCCATTAGCCTTTTCACTGACGACAACGACGTCGTAGGTAACGACCTCAACGATGGGATCTGCCTTGTCGGCAGCAATAACACTATTGTCAATAACACCGCCAGCGGGGGGGACGGTGGCATGGAGATCGGATTTGGTTTTAGCAAAGACAACGAGATCCACGGCAACACTACCGACAACAACATCTTCTTCGGCATAAGCATCGACGCTGGCTCGACCGGGAACAACATTACCGGGAATGAATCGTCCAACAATCATCCCGATATGGAGGATGACAACCCCAACTGTGACAGCAACAAGTGGGAAGGGAATCACTTCAATACCGCCAGCCAAACGTGCATCCACTGAGCGGCAGGGCTATGGGCCACAGACGCCGGACTTCGCCTAGCGGCACTGTCGTGAGGGGGGAGGGGCTGTCCCTCCCCCCCGGCACGCGAGTGGAGGACATTAACGGTCCGCGAGCAGACCCGAACGTGCCGTGCGGAGATCCCGTCGAGCGTCTCACAATCGTCTAAGAGACCCCGGGTGCCGAATCCCCCCGGGATGAGGCGTCAAAGAATCTCGCTCTGCGGGTTGGGTGCGCCTTCGGCGAAGCGGGACGGGCGGAGCGCGTGGATGTCCAGAGTGTTGGCGCGCCCGTCCAGCATGATCTCGACCAGCAGCTCCCCCAGCACCGGGGAGTGCATGACGCCGTGCCCAGAGGACCCATTGATCAGGTAGAGTCCCTCCACCCCAGGCGCGGGCCCGACGAGGGCGTGCTTGTCCGGGGACATCTCATAGAGGCCGCAGTAGCACCGGTCCAGATCGATCTCGGCCTCCCGAAGAACGGGCACCCGGTCGTGTGCCCGGCGCAGCAGGCCGTCGAGCCACCAGCGGTCGAAGGTGACGTCAAAGGGATCGTCGGCCGGCAGGTCGTCCGGCCACAGCAGCCAGACCCGCCCGTCCCGGACCCTGAAGTGGAATCCATCGTCCACGTTGATGGTCATCGGCGTGTCCGCCGGCAGCCGCGGAAACGGCTGCGTCACCGCCGTCTGCCTCCGGAGCGGGCTGACGGGAATGTCCACCCCGGCCGTCCGGGCGACCAGGCCCGCCCAGGGGCCCGCGGCGTTGACCACCCGCCGCGTCCCCACAACGTCCCGCGGGGTGCGCACGCCCACGATTCGCCCGCCCTCGGCCACGCACTCGACCCACCCCGCATCGTACTCGAACTGGACCCCCAGCCGCTGCGCCGCCTCGATATACCCGCGCATGATCTCGAGCGGCACGATGTAGCCGTCCGTCGGGCCGAACGTGCCACCGATCAGGTCGTCCGCGCGCACCGCGGGCGATAGCCGTCGGATGTCGTCCGGGCCCACCTCGCGCACGTCTCGGAGGCCCGCCGCCCGCTGGACCACCATCGCGGCCCGAAGGGCCTCGAGTTGCGGCGCCGTCCGCGCCATAAACAGGTAGCCGACGGGCCGGTAGCCGGGGTCCACGCCCAGTTCTTCCTGAAAGCGTTTGAGCCGGTCCCGGGCCGCGAGCGAGAGGCGGACGTAGACGTCCGTCGTAAACTGGGAGCGGAAGCCGCCGGTCGCCTTGCCCGTGCTCCCCAGTCCGGGCCGATCGAAACGCTCCAGGACGAGCACGTCCCGGCACCCGCGCCGGGCCAGGTGGTAGGCGACGCTTGCTCCCATTACGCCGGCGCCGATGACGACGACCTCAGCGGTGCGCCGGCTCACGTCGAGCGTTCAGGCCTTCCCTTTGGCCCCCTCTTCGCTTCTGTCGGCCCCCACGGGACCGGGGGCGTCCGGCGGTGCCAGTCTGTGGCCGCCTGGTAGGCGCGGCCGAGATCGATCAGGGTGTCCTCGCCGAACGGCCGGCCGACCAGTTGCACGGCCAGGGGCAGACGGGTGGTGCTGAACCCGCACGG
>DATHLI010000022.1:0-5102 GCA_035488355.1 bacterium
TGAGGACGACGGTGCGCTGCGGCACATTGTCTTCGAGGACATTCCCCTTCGAGTCGGTCACTTTGAGGATGGCCATCGGGGCCGCCCGCACTCCCCCGCTGGCAAATACCCCGTACGCGGACGCCATTTCCAGCAACGTGACGTCCGAGGAGCCGAGCGTCAGCGAGGGGGTGGGCTGCAGGTTGCTCTCGATGCCCAAGCGATGGGCCAGGGCTACGATGTTCTCCGGGCCCACCCGCTCCTCCAACCGGATGGTGGCCGCGTTGAGAGAGTTCTCGAGCGCGAACCGCATCGTCACCCAGCCGTACCACTTGTTGTCAAAATTCTTGGGCTCCCAGGTCGTGCCGTCGGACAGCGTGTAGGAAATCGGGTCATCCTGGAGCATGGTGGTGAACGGAATCCCGCGCAGCAGGGCGGTGGCGTAGGTGAACGGCTTGAACGCCGATCCCGGCTGGCGGCGGGCCTGCCAGGCCCTGTTGAACTGACTCGCCCTGAAGTCATACCCGCCGATCATGGCGCGGATGGCTCCGGTCTGGGGGTCGAGCACGATCATGGCGCCCTGGTGCGCGTTCAGTTTGTCGTGATCCGCCCGGTCGATCCCCGCTTTCACGACCGCCTCGGCCTGCGCCTGCCAGGCGAGATCGAGCGTCGTGTAAATGCGGAGGCCGCCCTTGTACAACACGTCTTCGCCGTACCGCTGGAGCAGCGTGGGAAGGATGTAACTGACGAACCACGGCGCCCGGATGCCAATGAACCCCGCGTTGCCCTTGTCCACGAGCTGGATCGGCGCCAGCTGGGCCGCCCGCATTTGCGCCGGCGTGATGTCCCCGAGTTCGATCATCCGTTGGAGGACCTCCCCCCGGCGCGCGGTCGCCCGATCCGGACGGTCGTAGGGTGAATCGTACGAGGGGGCGCGGATCAGCCCGGCCAGCAGCGCGCTCTCCGGCAGCGTGAGGTCCTGGGCCGGCTTCCCGAAGTACACTTCCGAGGCCGCCTCCACACCATAGGCGCCCTGTCCGAAATACACCTGGTTGAGGTAGCGCTCGAGGATCTCATTCTTGGTCAGCCGCCGTTCGATCTGGACCGCCAGCAGCATCTCGGCGATCTTGCGGCTGAGCGCTTTCTCATTGGTGAGGAAGAGGTTCCGGGCGAGCTGCTGCGTGATCGTGCTGCCGCCTTCCGCCAGCCCTCGCTCGCGGACATTCCGGAACGAGGCCCGGAGCACGCCGCGGAGCGAGATCCCGTGGTGACGGTAGAAGCCCGCGTCCTCGGTATCGATCACGGCCCGCTGAAACATCTGAGGGATCTGGGACAGGGGGATGTTCGCCCGGTTCTCCTGGTAGAGGCTGGCGAGGAGATCCCCGTTGGCGGCGTAGATCCGCGTGGCTTCGCTCGGGGGCGTGTACAGCGCCTCTACGGAGGGGAGGTGGCCGCTGATCGCCAGCGCCGTTCCCACAAGAACGCCGAAGCCGGCGAGCAGAATGACCAATCCGACCAGGAACCCCGCGGCGAGGTACGGGGCCAGGACGACGAAATTCTGCTTGAGCCGGCGGGTGTCTCCCATGCGGGGCGGCCATCCGAGAGGGCGACCTCGGCCACCGGCTTTCGACGAGTTCGGGCGTTCAGGGGTTCTGCTCACGACGGGCACCTTTTCGGCGATGGCAGCTGCAACTCTGGCCGGGGGTCAGGGCCCCCTCTTGCGCGAGCGCAATTGCCCGCGCATGTATCGGGAATACCCGCCACAGTATACTCCTCCTGGTGGGGGGCATCAAGAAGAACGCGGGGGCTTATGCGTCCTGCGCAGGGGACCTCAGAGGCTGGATGCGGGGCCTCCGCGCCAGACACGCGGGATCTCGGGATTGGCCGTTCGGGGCCGGGCCGGCCTGGTCTCAAAGATTTTAGGTTTAACCCGGTTTGGAAGTGGGGATAAGAATCGCAGAGGCATTGCGGGGGGCCCTTGGCGGATTCCCCCCCCTTCCCCGACAAACGGCTCCCCGTTATGCCTCGGCCTTATTCTTCCGAATCATCTCCCAGCGCTCCCGCTCACCAACCTTCGGTGAGTTGCGTTTCACCGGTGCCATCCGCGTTCACCGAATAGAGGCGCCACAGTTCGCCGCGCTTCGATGCGTACGCGATCCGCCGTCCGTCCGGTGACCAGGTTGGCCCGTCCCATTCTCCAGATCCTGTCACCGAAAGTTCCCCGCTGCCGTCTGCGTTCATCACGAAGAGATGACGCTCTCCCTCACGATCGGAGACAAACGCGATGCGGCGACCGTCTGGTGACCACACGGGATCATAGTTGGAACCTTGGGAGGTCAGCTGCACGCGATCACTTCCATTTGGCTTTATGGTGTGAATCTGGGGGGACCCACGCAGCGCGGAAACGAACGCGACGCGAATCCCGTCAGGGGACCACGCGGGACCGTAAGAGAGGGCTGAGGAGCCATGGGTTACGACCGTGTTGGCCAGTGTCCTTGGGTGTCTGCCATCAGCGTCAACGATGTGGAACCGCCTCGAATTTAAGAAGTAAAGGTTCACGCCTTTGTAAGTGAGGCTATAGGTGGCGCTGCCTTCATCGGCCGGGGTCGTGGAAACCTTAGTCTCCCATGTCGCAAACGCGAGGCGTTTGCCGTCTGGCGACCAACTGGCAGCATCCACCAATGCATCGCGCCCCGTCAACGCTCCGGAAGAGATGTTTACCTGTTGACCACCCTCAGGAGCGATCACGGATACCCCGGAGGTTTCGTCCGAGAGAAACGCGATCTTTCGCCCATCCGGCGACCACGCCGGCCCCGAGGATCGACCCGATACCAGAAGACGCTGGTCGGTGCCGTCTACGTTCATGACAAAGATGTGTGTGTCTGAGGCCAAACCGAAAACAAAAGCGATGAGCCGACCGTCGGGAGACCACGCCGGGCTGGAACTGCTCACGCCGGGTGGTGATGTCGTCAACCGGCGCACGCCTTTCCCATCAGCGTCTATGATGTAAATCTCGGGCTTTGCATCGCGGTCCGAGACGAACGCGATGCGCTCGCCTGTGGGGGACCATCTGGGGTACCGGTCGCCAGTGACACCGATTGGCGGACCGGCCTGAGCCTGCCCGGCGCCACCAGGCTGCACAATGAGGCTCCCGGCCAGCAGCCCCATCACGATCTGTCTCGAGACGGTGTTTTTCAACCGCCGCCTCTCAGCGATCGCCGTCCGCGAGCGGCGGGATCTCGACGTGGATCTTGACGACCGTGTAGCGCTTGACCTTGAGCGTCCATGCCGAGTCGATGGCCGCCTTGGCGCCGGCGTACGGCAGGAACAGGGTCAAATTCGAGACGTACAGGGTCTTGCCGTCCAGGCTGAACGCGGGGCTGGCCGGGAACAGCAGGCCGCGCACTTCGCCGTCTTCGGTGATTCCGTTGAAGTCCCCGAGCTTCGCGATCACCTTCCCCTTCGGGTCGACAACGACGATCTCGTCCTCCTGATTGGCGCAGACCCAGAGGTTATCGTGGGTGTCGACGGCGATGCCATCGGGGGCGTTGATGCCGGTGATGAAGATCGACGCCTGGCCCGCGCTGCCATCGGGGGTCACGGGGATCTGGATGATCTGGTGGGAGGCGGTGTTCGCGACGAACATGATCGTGCCTTTGTTGTCAAACTCGACTCCGTTCGCCCCGAAGGGCGGCGTGAGCCCTTGACCGGGGCCGAGCAACGGGTCATGGCTCCATTGGGATGGCGTGCCCCCAGCCGGTCCGGTTTTCCAGATCACGCCATTGAATGAATCCGACACGTAGACGTTTCCGTGGGCGTCGAAGGTCAGCGCGTTGAGGCCCGGGTTTGGCAGCGTGGGCGTCATGAACACCGACGAGTGGCCGGTGTCAGGGTCCACCTTGAGCAGCACCCCCGCCCCAAAGTCACAGACCAACAGGTCCTCGGTGACCGGATTGAAGGCCAGCCCGAGCATGTGCGGGCTCGAATTCGCGATGGGGACCTGCCTCACCAGTTGTCCATCGGGCTGCAAGACGAACAGCACGGCGTTGCCGGTAATGGCACCCTTGCTGTTGAAGCCGAACGAGGGGACATAGATGTTGCCGTCGGGACCAACGGTCAGGCCCTCGACGCTGCTCGCCACCCCGGGTGACACCTCCGGCAGGACGGCCAGGACGTCGACCGCACCCCGATGCCACGCTCCCACGGGGGACCCTGCGCTCAACACAAACACGAACGCCAGCGCTGCTGCGCCGATCACGAGTTTCCTCATGAACAACCTCCCGTGTATGACAGTCTCATCTGCTTATCGGCGGTGTAGCGGCCGCGGACGGGCGGCCCCGACTTGACGCGGCGGACTCCCAATGGTGTGGCCCTTTCGTTTGGACGTGGCAAACTCCTCCGGATGGCAGCAGCGGGCGATCGGGTGTCGTCTTTGCCGGGGGCTCAGGTCTCTCAACACGTTGAAAAATATGGTGGGCCCTCGTGGACTCGAACCACGGACCTCACCCTTATCAGGGGTGCGCTCTAACCACCTGAGCTAAGGGCCCACTGCGACACGGCTCGGACGATAATCTGCGCTACGCTTCCCATAGTATCGGAACCGATTACATGCGTCAATCGCGCGCCCAGGCCGCAGGGGCGATCTGATGATAGTGGTGCCGCGCCAGCCGCTTGCGCAGCGCCGCGTCGACCGCATAGTAGGGGCCCTGCGCATGCCAGTAGTCGTTGAGCACGATGTAGTCGAACGCCTCCCCATCGATCGCCCCGCGGACATCCGCATCGCCGCCGACGATGCTCACCCACGCCGGATCGCCGCCCGCGTAGAACATCGTCTGGGGGGCATCCACGACGGTGCGGCCCCGGGGCAGACGGGCCACGACTCTGGCTGAGTAAAACGGGACCGGGTCGAGCGGAGGAGCGTGCGGCGCCATCGCCCTGGCCAGGCGGTCGGTCGTCGGGTCCCACAAGTCGTACGCCACCAGCGCGCCCATGAGGATGCCCAGGCTCAGGACGGCGGCGCGGACGAGCCCGGCCCCCGAGTACCGCCGGGCCAGCGGCATCCACAACCCCACCGCGGCGATCGCCGTCAGGAGGTACACCGCCGCCAGATCGTAGTAGCGGTT
>DATHLI010000023.1:0-7959 GCA_035488355.1 bacterium
GGCATTCAAGCGGCGGTGGGGGTGGGTCTCCTCGCGCGCGGCGCGCATCCCCGGACCGGCTATCACATCATGTACGGGGGACTGATCGTGGTCACGCTCGCGGCGCTGTACGGCCTTAGGCCCGGGGGCGCGCTCCGTCGGGCCTTCGTGAAAGACGAGGGGACCTACCGGGAGTCGCGGTGGATGCTGCTCCTGTGTTTGTTCCTCGCCGGGTTGGTGGCCCGGGCCTATATGACTGGGGTGTTGGGGCGATAGGCAACAGGTGTTCGCCCTGTGTGACCACCGTGTTGATAGGTCCCTCACATCGCTTTCATCATTTCTTAATTGACAAAGCGTAAGGGGTTTGTTAAAGTTTCCCAAAGTCTATACGCACGCGATGAAGAGAGCAGGACGCGGCACTCCGGATCCGAGAGAGCTGGGCAGGGTGTGAGCCAGTATCCGGCGCTGCGAACTCTCCTCTCCGAGCCGCGGGAGCCAAAGGCGCGCATCAGGTTCGCCGAGTAGCCTCCGCCGGAACCCACCGAGATCGGGGATGAGGGCCGCCCGGAACCACGCCGTCCGGAGCGGAACTAGGGTGGTACCGCGGGGAGTCCCGTCTCTAGAGGACTCCGCGCGGTTTTTGTTTTTTCGGCAGAAGTGAGGTCCGTCAGGCCCGATTTTGCGGGAAGAGGGGACGTGAGGATGATGGCCCGACCGACGGTCTCCGGGGCAAAGCCGGTGCCGGCCGGCACGATCAAGCGGATGTCCGGCGCCCGCGCGCTCATCGAGTGCCTCCACCGGGTCGGGGTCGGTGTGATCTTCGGGCATCCAGGGGGCGCGGCGCTGCCGCTGTATGATGCCCTCTACGATGCCCGCGAGATCCGCCACGTCCTCGTCAGGCACGAGCAGGTGGCGGCGCACGCCGCGGTCGGCTATCACCGGGTCACCGGGAAGATCGGGGTCTGCATGGCGACCTCGGGGCCGGGCGCGACGAACCTCCTGACCGGGATCACCGACGCGATGATGGACTCGGCGGGGATCGTCGCGATCACCGGTCAGGTGAGCACACTCGTCATCGGGACGGACGCGTTTCAGGAGGCCGACGTGATGGGCCTCACCACGTCCATCACCAAGCACAACTGGCTCGTGCAGACGCCGCAGGATCTCCCGCGCATGGTGCTCCAGAGCTTCCTCATCGCCGGCATGGGCCGCCCGGGCCCTGTGCTGGTGGACATTCCCCGGGACATCGCCCAGACCGAGACGGAGTTCGAGTTCCCCGAGCAGGTGACGCTGCGCACCGGCAAGGTGCCGCCGGCCGTGCCCAGCCCCAACCAGATCGCCGCCGCCGCCGCCCTGTTGAGCGGGGCGTCCCGCCCCATCGTGTACGCGGGCGGGGGCGTCCTCAGCAGCAACGCGGCGGCGGAGCTGACCGCGTTCGCGCGGAAGGCCCGCATCCCCGTCACCACGACGCTGATGGGCAAGGGCGGCTTCCCCGAGACCGACCCGCTCTCGCTGGGCATGCTGGGCATGCACGGCACCGCGTACGCCAACTACGCGATCAACGCCGCCGACGTGATCCTGGCCGTGGGCGTGCGCTTCGACGACCGGGTCACGGGCCGTCTCAAGGACTTCGCGCCGCTCGCGCGGTTCATCCACATCGACATCGATCCGGCGGAGATCGGCAAGAACAAGCCGGCCCACGTCCCGATCGTGGGGGACGCCAAGGAGGCGCTGCGCGTGCTCGCCGCGCAGGTGGAGGCACCCGACAGCGAGGCCTGGCACCGGCAGATCGCCGAGTGGAAGGAGCGCTATCCGCTTCGGTACCGGCAGGAGGGGGAGGTGATCCTCCCCCAGTTCGCCATCGACGAGATCTACCGCATCACCCAGGGGAAGGCGATCGTCGCGACCGACGTCGGCCAGCACCAGATGTGGGCCGCGCAGTTTTACCGCAGCACCGAGCCGCGCACGTGGGTGACCTCGGGCGGGCTGGGGGCGATGGGGTTCGGATTCCCGGCGGCGCTCGGCGCGCAGATCGGGCGTCCGGACGCGCTGGTCTGCGCGATCGTCGGCGACGGCGGATTCCAGATGACGATGCAGGATCTCGCCACCGCCGTGGAGTGGGGCCTGCCGATCAAGATCTACATCATCAACAACAAGTCGCTGGGGATGGTCCGGCAGTGGCAGCAGCTGTTCTACCGCGAGCGGTACTCGCACGTCGCGCTGCAGAACCCGGACTTCGCGAAACTGGCGGAGGCGTTCGGGGCGGTCGGGATCACCGTCCGCCGGCCCGAGGAGGTGGCCCCGGCGATCGAGCGGTCGCTCGCGGTCACCGATCGGCCGTGCCTCGTCGATTTCTTCTGCCGGCCGGAGGAGAACTGTTACCCGATGATTCCTTCCGGACAGTCCATCAAGGAAATGATCGTCGAGGGAAAGTGAATACCGCCGTCACGGATCTGCCGGCCGGCCCGCGGGGGGCCCCCCAGCGGAGCATGAAGCATACCATCTCGGTGCTCGTGGAGAACAGCCCCGGGGTCTTGATCAAGGTGGCCGGGCTCTTCCGGCGCCGCGGCTACAACATCGACAGCCTGGCCGTGGGGGTAACCGAGCAGCCGACGGTCTCGCGGATGATCATCATCGTGGGGGGCGAGCCCGAGATCCTCGAGCAGATCATCAAGCAGCTCAACAAGCTCATCGAGGTCATCAAGGTCAACGACGTGACCGGGTTCAGCACCGTCGACCGGGAGCTCGCCTTGATCAAGCTCAACGCCACCCCGGCGACGCGCATGGAGATCATGGAGATCTCCAACGTGTTCCGGGCCAACGTCGTGGACCTCACCGAAAAGACGATGACCCTGGAAGTGACGGGGCGCTCGGATAAGATCGACGCGATCCTCTCGCTCGTGCAGAAGTACGGGATTCGCGAGATGGTGCGAACGGGCCAGGTCACCCTGGTCCGGGGCACCCAGCCGACATAAGAGGAGGGGGCCGATGCCCGCGAAGGTCTACTACGAACAGGACGCCAACCTGAGCATCTTCCGCGGCAAGCGTGTGGCCGTCATCGGCTACGGCAGCCAGGGGCACGCTCAGGCGCAGAACCTCCGGGACAGCGGGGTCTCGGTGGTCGTCGGCCTGTACAAAGGCAGCCGCTCCTGGGAGCTGGCGGAGCGGGACGGGCTCGAGGTCGACACCGTCCCGCAGGCCGTCGGGGGCGCCGACGTCGTCCAGATCCTGATCCCCGACGAGATCCAGGGGCGGGTCTACCGGGAGGAAATTCAGCCCCAGATGGCCCGCGGGAAGGCCCTCGGGGTCTCCCACGGGTTCAGCATCCACTTCCACCAGGTCGTCCCCCCACCCGACGTGGACGTGTTCATGATCGCCCCGAAGAGCCCCGGCCATCTGCTGCGCCGGATGTATGTCGAGGGGAAGGGCGTGCCGTCCCTCCTGGCGGTGCACCAGGATTTCAGCGGGAAGGCCAAGGCCATCGCGCTGGCCTACGCGCACGGGATCGGCAGCCTGCGCGCCGGCGTCATCGAGACCACCTTCCGCGAGGAGACCGAGAGCGATCTGTTCGGGGAGCAGACGGTGCTCTGCGGCGGGATCTCCGAACTGATCAAGGCGGGGTTCGAGATACTGGTCCAGGCCGGGTACGCCCCGGAGATCGCCTACTTCGAGTGCCTCCATGAGATGAAGCTGATCGTGGACCTCATCTACGAAGGCGGGCTGGGCCTGATGCGCTACTCGGTGAGCAACACGGCGAAGTTCGGGGATTTCACCCGCGGCACCCGCATCATCACCGACGGCACCCGCGCCGAGATGCGGCGCATTCTCGGCGAGATCCAGAGCGGGGCGTTCGCCAAGGAGTGGATTTTGGAGAATCAGGCCGGCCGGCCGCTGTTCAACGCCCGCTACCGGCAGGAGACCGACCATCCCATTGAGGAGATCGGACGCCAGCTGCGCGCCATGATGCCCTGGCTGCAGCGGGACGCCGGCGCCCCGGGAGGGTCGGGTGGCAGCAGCCCCAAGCCTTCTGCACGGCCGGCGGAGGCAAGGAGTGCGGCGGAGGGACGGAAGTCCGAAGCCAAAGCCAAGCGGTGAGCAGCGTCATCCAGGGAGGACGTGACCATGGACGAACGAATCCGGATCTTTGACACCACCCTCCGGGACGGCGAGCAGTCTCCTGGGTTCACCATGAACACCGAGGAGAAGCTCGAGGTCGCCCGGGCGCTCGCGGCGATGCGGGTGGACGTGATCGAAGCCGGATTCCCGATCAGCAGCAAGGGGGATCTGGAAGGCGTCCAGCTGATCGCCCGGGAGGTCCGGGGCGCCACGATCGCCGGCCTGGCCCGCGCCAACCGCGCCGACATCGATGCGGTGGTCGAGGGGATCCGGGACGCGGAGCGGCCCCGCATCCACACCTTCATCGCCACGTCCCCGATCCACATGGAGCACAAGCTCCGGATGACGCCCGACCAGGTCTACGAGGCCACGGTCGATGCCGTGCGGCACGCCCGCCGGTTCGCGGCCGACGTGGAGTTCTCCGCCGAGGACGCCAGCCGGTCGGACCCCGAGTTCCTCTGCCGGGTGTTCGATGGGGCGATCGCGGCGGGGGCGAACACGATCAACGTCCCGGACACCGTCGGGTACGCCACGCCGGAGGAATATGCGGCGCTGATCCGGTCGCTGATCGAGCGGATCCCCAACAGCGACAAGGTGATCTGGAGCGTGCACTGCCACGATGATCTCGGGCTGGCCGTGGCCAATTCGCTCGCGGCCGTGCAGGCGGGCGCCCGGCAGATCGAGTGCACGGTGAACGGGATCGGCGAACGGGCCGGCAACGCCTCCCTCGAGGAGATCGTGATGGCGCTGCACACGCGCCGGAACTACTACCGGCACGAGACGGCGATCGACACGACGAAGATCTACCGCACGAGCCGCTTGATCAGCGCGATCACCGGGATCCCCGTCCAGCCCAACAAGGCCGTGGTCGGCGACAACGCCTTCGCCCACGAGGCCGGCATCCATCAGCACGGCGTGCTGGCGAATCGCGAGACCTACGAGATCATGACCCCGGAGACGATCGGCGTCCCCGGCAACAAACTGGTCCTCGGCAAGCATTCCGGCCGCCACGCCCTCAAGAACCTCCTGGAAACCAACGGGGTGCGTCCGTCGGAAGCGGAGCTGCAGCGAATCTTCGAAGAGTTCAAGGCGTTGTGCGATAAGAAAAAGCAGGTGACGACCGAGGAGATCCTGGCCCTGGTGGAGGGGGAGCTGCGCACCGTTCCCCACACCTACGCACTCATGTCCTTCCACATCTCGACGAGCAGCACGCTCCCGCCGAAGGCGTCGATCACGCTGATGCGTGGACGCGAGCTGGTCACCCAGGAAGCCACCGGGGACGGCCCCGTGGACGCCCTGTACAACGCGATCAACAGAATCGTCGGCCTGACCCCGTCGCTTGCCGACTATGCCATCAAGGCGGTGACGGGCGGGACCGACGCGGTGGCGGAGGCCACGGTGAAGGTCCGGGACGGGGACGGGCTCTTCATCGGGCGCGGGACGAGCACGGACGTGATCGAAGCCAGCACGAAGGCGTACCTGGTGGCGGTCAACAGGATCGTCCATGAGCGCCAGCACTGGATGACCGACGTGTACGGGTAAACGCGTGGCCGCCGGGCGCATCGCCCTCTACGACACGACCCTCCGGGACGGCACCCAGGGGGCCGGGATCACCCTCTCCGCCCAGGACAAGCTGCGGATCGCCGAGCGGCTGGACGAGTTTGGCTTCGATTATATAGAAGGCGGCTGGCCGGGGAGCAACCCCAAGGACCTGGAGTTCTTCGCGCAGGCGCGATCCCGCTCGTGGCGGCACGCCAGAATTACCGCGTTCGGGAGCACCCGGCGGGCCGGGGTCGCGGCGGAGCAGGACGACAATTTGCGGATGATCCTCGCGGCGGGCACCCCCGCGGCGGCGGTGTTCGGGAAATCGTGGGACCTCCACGTGCGCGAGGCGCTGCGGACGTCGCTGGATGAGAACCTCAGGATGATCGAAGACTCGGTCCGATACCTCAAGGGCCGGGGCCTGGAGGTCATCTACGACGCGGAGCACTACTTCGACGGGTGGAAGGCCAACCCGGAGTATGCGCTGGCCACCCTGGCGGCGGCCCGGCGGGGCGGGGCCGACGTGGTGGTCCTCTGCGACACCAACGGCGGCAGCCTGCCCTTCGACATTCGGGACGGGGTGAAGGCCGCGCAGGGAGCGCAGGGCGCTTCCCCGGCAGGGGCGCATGCGGCGGCATCGCAGGGCGCCGGTCCCCTGGGTATTCATACGCACAACGACAGCGATGTCGGGGTCGCCAACGCGATTGTGGCGGTGCGCGCCGGGGCCGTCCACGTGCAGGGGACGATCAACGGGATCGGCGAGCGCTGCGGCAACGCCAACTTGATCTCGCTCATCCCAAACTTGCAGCTGAAGCTGGGATACGAGTGCGTGCCCGCCGCGTCGCTGCGCCGGCTGGGGGAGCTCTCCCGGATCGTGAGCGAGCTGGCCAACATGGCGCCAAACGAGTACCAGGCGTTCGTAGGCAAGAACGCCTTCGCCCACAAGGGCGGGGTCCACGTCAGCGCCGTGATCGCGCACCCCCCGACCTACGAGCACATCCCGCCGGAAACGGTCGGCAACGAGCGCCGCGTGGTGGTGAGCGACCTCTCGGGCCGGGGCAACGTGCTCTACAAGGCCGAGGAGATGGGCCTGGACCTCAGCAAGGACAGCCCCCAGGTTCGGGAGATCCTGGCGCGGCTCAAGGAGCTGGAGCATGCCGGCTTCCAGTTTGAGGGCGCGGAGGCGTCGTTCGAGCTGCTGGTGCGCCGCACCATGGGCCAGCACCGTCCCGCCTTCACCCTCAAGGGGCTGCGCGTGATGGTTGAGAAGGGGCCGCACGGTGGGGCCGCGGCGGAAGCGAGCATTCGCGTCGCCGTGGACGGGCAGGAGGAGCACACGGCCGCGGAGGGCAACGGCCCCGTGCATGCGCTCGACCGGGCGCTCAGGAAGGCGCTGGAGCGGTTCTATCCAGAGATCCGCCAGGTCCGCTTGGTCGACTACAAGGTGCGGGTGCTGGACGCCGATGCCGCGACCGCGGCCAAGGTCCGGGTGCTGATCCAGTCGACGGACGGCCGGCGCACGTGGGGGACGGTGGGCGTCTCGGAGAACGTGGTCGAGGCGTCCTGGCAGGCGCTCGTGGACAGCCTGGAGTACGTCCTCTTGGGCGCGCGGGCCGGCGTGGCTCCTTGAGCGCCGGGCGCCCGCGGCGGATCGCCGTCATCCCGGGGGACGGCATTGGCCGGGAGGTCATCGCTGAGGCCGTCCGCGTGCTGGCCAAGGCCGATCGGCAGTACGAGCTCGGCCTGGAGTTCGAGGAAGGGCTCGCCGGGGGCGCGGCCATCGACGCCGTCGGGCATCCCATCCCCCCGAAGACGGTCGAGCTCTGCCGGCGGTCCGACGCCATCCTGCTGGGGGCCTGCGGCGGCCCCAAATGGGACCGCGGTCCGCGGGAGCTCCGGCCGGAGCAGGCGCTGTTCACCCTGCGCAAGACGTTCGGGCTCTACGCGAACCTGCGCCCGGCGATCGTCCCCCCGGTGCTCCTCGCCGCCTCTCCGCTCAGGCGCGAGATCGTCGAGGGAGCCGACCTCCTCATCGTGCGGGAGCTCACGGGCGGTCTCTACTTCGGGGCGCAGTCCCGGACCGGGGAGCGGGAGCATGCCGCCGCGCTCGACACGCTGCCGTACTCGGCCGCCGAGGTCCGCCGGGTCGTGCGCAAGGCGTGCGAGATCGCCCGCGGGCGTCCCCGCCGCAAGGTCACCTCGGTGGACAAGGCCAACGTCCTCGAGACCTCCCGCCTCTGGCGCGAGGTCGCGACCGAAGTCGCGCGGGAGTTTTCGGATCTCACGGTCGAGCACATGCTGGTCGACAACTGCGCCCTGCAG
>DATHLI010000024.1:0-22984 GCA_035488355.1 bacterium
AGGCGCGGAACAGGAGCGGGACGTAGTCCGGTCCTTCGAAATAGGCCTGCCGGATCACGCGGGTCCGCGCGTGCGAGGACCCCCGATCGTGCGCGACCCCGAACTGCTCGAGCCCCAGCACGCGCGCTCCGCGCCGGGCCAGATGGTACGCGGCGGCGCTTCCCATGCCGCCGACTCCCAACACGATCACATCGTAGACGGCCATCCCTGCTCCCCTCGCGCGATCTGCCCCCGAGGGTTCCACGATCGCGAGGTCATCCCCTCCAAATCGAGTCTCACAGATGGAAGGCGGTTGTGTTCCAAAGACAGGTCATGTTCGTGACGGGAAATCCGTCATCAGATAACTTGACGGGAAACCCTTCATCTTGATATCATGGTGTCAAGCGAAAAGAGGGAGTCGAGATGTCAAGGGTTGCAACACGCGATCAAGCACTCGTCCGTCGCTTCCGAAATCTCTTTGATCTGACCTACGAGCAACTTGCCTCTCTCACAGCCATCTCGGTCTCAACCTGGGAACGCGTTGAACGCGGAGACACGGATCGCACTCGTGCAACGCGCGGCGTTCGCAACGCTCTTGAGGTCATCGACGAAATCATGCGCTATCTCGACCGTGTTCCCTACGGAACCCTCCAAGCGTGGACTGCGACACCGCGGGGACGTCGCGGGAGCCCAGTCGACCTCGTCCATCGTCCGGGTGGCATTACGCAACTTCTCCAGCAACTTCGCGCGAACGGCGACAGTCTCACATAAGTGAACATCCGCCTTGACCGCGCGCCTCAGTATCTTGGAGGCTTGCTTGAGGTCTTCCGCAACGCGCCGCACACGGCCGCGACGTTCACCATGTGGCGATGTATCCAGGTCCCTCCCAGCCCCGCCGCCCGCCGAAGTCCTATTGATAGCAGTCGCAGTCGCGAATACGCAGGGCGGTGGCACCACCCCGCCGAGTCAGAGGCCTTGTACACGGCCGCCACTCAGGATATTGCGTTGATTGAAGCCACAGTCCACCTGCGCCCTGGTGAAGACCCCATCACGTTCAGAATCGCCCAACTCCGCATCAGCGGCCAGCACACTCTTCGGCTCGCAGACCTTGCACCTCAACTAAGATGGCCCATCGATCACCTTCTCGGAGATGGAAAGGGCTACATTCGCGCGATCTTCGTCGGAACCGCGGCCTGCCGCGCCGGCGTCGACGTACTCATCGTTCCCTCGGCCCAGGCCCCACAGACCGACTGCGCTGTCTGCTACATGCGCCACGCACCCACGATCGAGGTGGTCCATAGCACCGATCGGTCCTTCACCCGAGGAGAGCTACGCGATCTAGTAGAGCCTGTCGGTTAGTTGAATTCTACTCAGCCCTCCCCCGGAGTCTGGGACCGACCGTAACGGGACTTCCAGAATCTACCGCATGCGTGGTGGCCGGAGAAGCTCTGGGGCTTCCATAGCGGAGGACCGTGGGGATGCCGGGGGGTCCTTTCCTTGATCACCCAGAACAACTACCCATCAATGCACCGCTAACTATAATCGGAAGAAAGGACTCTTTCGATCTGAAGATGCCGGTCATCGTGGACAGAGGAGATGGATTGTGGATCTAATCGTTGCATCGGTTGCTTTGCCTGGGCTGATCGTGGGTGCATTCGTTCTCTGGTTTTCGACGAAGGTGCTGAGGTTTCGGGACCCATCGTTCTGGACGTCCCTCCGCTCCATGACTATTGCCGTCGGCGTGTCGATCATCGGTGTTCTCGTGATGCCCATACTTTCATTTTGGGTCATTATTGGAGCCGCGTTGGGGCTCCTGGCTGCCGTCGGCGTGATCTCGATCGCACTGCTCTTCCGGGAACCCCTTTGGAAGACGCTCGCCGCCATCGGGCTGGTGGTGGTAGGTGAGGCCCTCTTTCTCGCCACGAGCCTCGCGATAGTCTCTGACCTCCTCATCCGGGGGCTGAGGGACTCTCCATTTCGGTAAATCATGCTTATGGTTCTCAGCTCTCGATGGCGCTCACCGACGGCCCTCCAGGTTGCTGAACCGCGACATCGCCTTGTCGAAGTAGAGCTCTATCGTCCCCACCGGCCTGTTCCGGTGCTTCGCCACGATCACCTCGCACACGTTCTCCTTCCCCTCCCGCTGCGCTTTCTCGAGGTCGTAGTAGTCCTCCCGGTACAACAACAGCACCACGTCCGCCACGGCTTCCAGCTCCCCCCGACTCCCGGAGATGGCTCAGCATCGCCCGCCGCGCCCCCAGCCCCTCCGCCACCCGGCTCAGCTGCGAGATCGCGATCAGCGGCCCCCCAGTCTCCTTCGCCAGCGACTTCAGCGCCCGCGCGATCTCGCTCAGCTCGTGCGTCCGGTTCTCCGAGCGGCTCCGCGCCTGGATCATCTGGATGTAATCCACCACCACCAGCCCGAGGCCGTGCTCCGCCTTCACCTTCCGCGCCTTCGCCCGGATCTCCATCGCCGAGAGGGTAGGGGAGTCATCGATGTAGATCGGCGCCTCGCTCAGCGCCTCCATCGCCCGCGCCAGCTTCCGCCAGTCCTCGTCCCCCAGAAACCCGGTCCGCAGCTTCGTGTTCTCTACCCCGGCTTCCGCGCACAGCATCCGCGCCACCAGCTGCTCGCTGCTCGTCTCCAGGCTGAACACCGCCACCGGCAGGTGCTCCCGCCGCGTGCTGCGCCGCGCCCAGCGCCCACGTCGTCTTCCCCATCGCCGGCCGGGCCGCCACGATGATCATGTCCCCCGCCTGCCACCCGGCCGTCAGGTGGTCCAGGTCGCTGAAGCCCGTCGCCACCCCGGTCACGTGCCCCTTCTCCCGGTACCGGCAGTCGATGCTCTCGAAACTGGATTTTGAGGATCTCCCGGATCGCCTGCGCGTCTTGGTGCTGCCGGCGCGCGCCGATCGCGAACACCGCCTGCTCGGCCCGGTCCACGAGCTCGGCGACGTCGTCGCCCCCCTCGTACCCGAGCGACGTGATCGCCCCGCCCGCCGCGATCAGGGCCCTTAGCATCGCCTTCTCAAGGACGATTGCCGCGTAGTGGGGCGGCGCCATGACGGGCTCGGCGACGTGATCGTGGAGACGACACGCCGGCCGCGATCTGATATACTCGTCGAGGCGCGGCCCCATCGTCTAGAGGCCTAGGACGCGGCCCTCTCAAGGCCGAAACGGGGATTCGAATTCCCCTGGGGCCACCAACGCGAGCGTCTACTCCGCTTCGAGATCCGGAAAGGCCACGATCCGGCAGATCGACGCTTCCCCGCCGACGAACTTCCACGGAAACGCCCCGACGACGCAGCGCCGGTCGACCAGGGAGGCGAGGTCCCCGCCCAGGTTCTCGGCGTGGATGATTCCCTGCCGGAATGGCTCGCGGTGCATGCAGAAGAGGTGCTCCTCCGGGAAGCGCTCCTCGATCGTGACGCGAAACCGCCGCTCGTACTCCTTGGCCTCGTCCGGCCGCTTCACCCGGATCGAGGTGTTCATGGGATGGTCCGCGGACCCGGTGTCGACCCCGATCCAGCGGAATTTCATCTTGAGCGCCCACTCCGCAAATCGGTGGTCGGGGCCGGGGTGGCGGCAGAAGTATTTCACGAGATCTTCCTCGGGCATGCCGGAGTAGTAGCGGTGCCACCCGGTATGGATGATGAGGATGTCGCGCGGGCGGACGTCGACCTTCTCCTGGACGAGCTCGGGAGTGTAGACGCCCCATTCCCCGACCGCGCTCATGTCCGCGATCGCGGCGGGTCCCACGCACTGCTCCAGCGGCACCGCGGCGATATCCCGCCCGCCGGAGACCCCATGCATCTCGCTGTCGAGGTGCGTGCTGAGGTGCAGCGGGGTCTGGATCATCTGGCTGACGATCCCATGGGTCTGATGCGTCTGGAAATACCACATCTTCATCCCGGGGTATCCCACCCACCCGGGCGAGTGGATGGTGACCGCATGGCTCAGGTCCACGACCCGCACGGCGATGCTCCTTTCCTCGTCCCGGAGAATGCTCGAGCTAGGCGCCGGCCGGGGGCGGCTCCCGGAGCCACGCCAGCACCCGCTCGGGGGTGATGGGCAGCGCGTCGACCGGCCGGCCCAGCGCGTCGCTGACCGCGTTGGCGATGCACGCCGGCGCGCCGATCGTGGCCGATTCTCCCATCCCTTTGAACCCGCCCACCGTGATGGGCGATGGCTTCGACAGGTGAACGATGTGCGCCGAGGGCGTCTCCACCGCGGCCGGGATGAGGTAGTCCATGAACGTCGCGGCCAGCGGCTGCCCGCTGGCATCGTACCGGGCATCCTCGTAGAGCGTTTCGCCCACTCCCTGCGCCAGCCCCCCCTGTGTCTGGCCTTCCACGATCATGGGGTTGACCAGCGGGCCGCAGTCTTCCGCGATGACATAGCGGAGCACCACGACCTGCCCCGTGTGCGGATCCACTTCCACCATCGCAAGATGCACCCCATTGCTGAAGGCCGCCTGAGGCGGATCGTACGACGCCGTGGCTTCCAGCCCGGGTTCCGCGCCCTCGGGGAGCCCGGCGTGGGGGGCCGCGTGCGCGGCCAGGGCCATCTCCCTCCAGGTCACCCGGCGCGCCGGTGCGCCCCTGACGGAGAACCCGCCGCCCTCCGCCACGACGTCTTGAGGGGACGCCTCCAGGAGGCGCGCCGCGACCTCGACCGCCTTCGCCTTGATCCGGTCCGCCGCCCCTGCCAGGGCGCCCCCTCCGGCGACGACGGCGCGGCTGCCAAACGTGCCGCTCCCCGCCGGCGCCAGGTCGGTGTCCGCCGGGGCGATCACGACCATGGCGGGATCCACCCCGAGGGCCGCGGCGACCAGCTGGGCGAAGACCGTCTCGTGTCCCTGTCCCTGCGAGGGGCAGGAGACGTACGCCCACACGGTTCCCATCTCATCGACTTTGATCGTCGCGCCGTCGTACCCGGGAAGCTCGACCATGCCGCGGCGGGAAAACGTCGTTGAGCCCATCCCGGTGTACTCCGTAAACGCGCTGAGCCCGATCCCCACCAGCCGGCCTCCCGCCCGGCCGCGGGCCTGCTCGGCCCTCGCCTCCGGGTACCGGAACGCGGCGAGGGCGGCATCCGCCGTCTTCTGATAATCCCCGCTGTCGTAGACGAGCCCGGAGGCGGAGGTGTGCGGGAACTCTTGGGCCCGGACGAAATTGGCGCGGCGCACCGCGGCAGGATCGGTGCCCGTGGCCGCCGCCACCTTGTCCATCAACCGCTCGGTCACAAAGATCCCGACGCCCATGCCGACCCCGCGGTAGGCGCCGAGCGGACACTTATTGGAGGCCACGGCCAGCGTGGTGTAGGCGTAGGCGGGGACGCGGTAGGGGCCGGGGATAATCTGCACCGTCCCCATCGGCTCGAGGACCGCCGTCACCGGGAAGGCCGGGTACGCTCCGGTATCGGAGATCACGTGGGCGCGCAGTCCGAGGATGCGACCGTCGCCGTCCGCCGCCATCGCCGCTTCGATCGTCTGTTCCCGGGCGTGCGTCATGGTCAGCAGGTTCTCTCGCCGGTCCTCGACCCACTTGACCGGGCGCGCCAGGAGGCGGGCGACCGCACAGGCGACGAGATCCTCGGGGTAGAGCGTCATCTTGGGGCCAAACCCGCCGCCGACGTCGGGAACGCACACGCGGACGCTCGTCTCAGGGAGGTTCAAGAATCTGGCCAGGCCGGTGCGGAGGACGTGGGGGAGCTGCGTCGAGGCCCAGACGGTGAGCCGGCCCCCCGCCTCCCATCGGGCCGCGATGCCGCGCCCTTCCAGCGGAACGCCCGAGAGCCGCTGGTGGTGAAACGTTCCCGCGACGATCACGGGGGCCGCGGCGAACGCGCCCTCCACGTCTCCCCGAGCGTAGGTGCGGCGGAAGTACACGTTCTCGGGGACCGCATCGTGGAGACGCGGCGAGCCGCGCTCGAGCGCGGCCGCGGCCGAGGCCACCACCGGCAGCGGGGAGTAGGCCACCTCGACGGCATCGACGGCATCCTCCGCCACATACCGATCGCGCGCCGCCACGACGGCGACGGCCTCCCCCACGAACCGGACCCGGTCCTGCGCGAGCGCGGGCCACCCCGCGCCGTGGTAGCCCTCCCCGCGAAACTCCGCGCGGATCGACGGGAGCGGGAGCTCGGCGGCGGCCAGCACGGCGACGACCCCCGGGAGCGCGCGCGCCCGGCGCGCGTCGACGTTCCTGAGCGCGGCGTGCGCATGCGGAGACCGCACAAAGGCGAGGTGGAGCGCCCCGGGGACGATCAGATCGTCGAGGTACCGGCCCATGCCGCGGAGCAGGCGCGGGTCTTCCCTGCGCCTGAGAGATTGGCCGACGGGGGAGGGCGCCCGCGGCGACCGCGGACTCACGATTTCGGCGCGACCTCGCTGGGGGAACGCGCGCCCGTTCGGGCGGTCCGGAGCAGCGCCACGACGCGATCCGGGGAGAGGGGGAGGGAGCCGACCTCGACCCCCCACGGGCGGAGTGCGTCGGTGACCGCATTGGCGATCGCCGCGCCCGCGCAGGCCGTGCCCCCTTCGCCGGCGCCCTTGACGCCGAGCGGATTGAGGGGCGTCGGCGTTTCCTCCAGGATCTTGACCGCAAGCGAGAGCGGCATCTCGACGGCCGTCGGCAGCAGGTAGTCCATGAACGTCGTGGCGAGCATCTGGCCGTCCGCGTCGTACACCAGGTCTTCCATGAGGGCGCCGCCGATGCCCTGCGCCAGCCCGCCGACGATCTGCCCGTCGACGATCATCGGGTTGATGGCTTTGCCCACGTCGTAGGCGATCGCGTACGCCAGGATCGTCACCTGGCCGGTGTCAGGGTCGACCTCGACCACGGCCACATGGGTGCCGTACGGGTAGGTCATCTCCGAGACCTGGAAAAACTCGGTGGCCGAGAGCCCCGGGGCGATGCCGAGGGGAAGCGTCTGTGTAGGACCGGATGCCGCCGCCAATGCCTTGAACGTCAGGCCCCGCGCCGGGGCGCCCCGCACGAACACGCGGCGTCCTTCCACCACCAGATCCCCCCGCGCGGCTTCGAGCATTCGCGCCGCGCAGTCGAGGAGCTGGTCTTTCAGCGCCCGCGACGCCAGCAGCACCGCGCTGCCGCCCACCGCGGCGCCGCGGCTGGCGAAGGCTCCCCCTCCATAGGGCACCGCCGCGGTATCGCCGTGGATCACGGTGACGTCGTCGACCGTGACGTTGAGCACCTCGGCGCAGATCTGGGCGAGGGTCGTCTCCACCCCCTGGCCGAGCGAGGCCAGGCCCGAGTAGACGGCGATATGGCCGGAGCCGTCGATCTCCGCGCGCGCCATCTCCCAGGGGCCCAGCCCCGCCTTTTCGACGACGCAGGCGATGCCGATCCCGAGGTACCGTCCCCGCGCGCGTTCCTCCGCCTGGCGCGCGCGCCAGCGCGGATAGTCCACGGTGCTGAGCGCCCAGTCCAGCGCCGACGCGTACGCGCCGGTCTCGTACACCGTGGCGTGGCCGAGGGCGGCCGTCCCCACGCGGAACGGCATCTCCTCCGGCGCGATGAAGTTGAGGCGTCGGATCTCCGCCGGATCGACGCGGACGGCGCCGGCGAGGAGATCCATCATCCGCTCGCGGACAAACGTCCCCTCGTAGCGGCCGGGGGAGCGGTAGGTCCCCGTCGGGGTCTTGTTGGTCACGACGCACGAGACCTCGCACCGGTAATGCGGGATCCGGTAGGGGCCGGGCAGCAGAGCCGCGGTGAGCTCCGGTACCGTCACCCCGTGGGTGCGCACGTACGCGCCCATGTCCACCTGGACGCGGTCGACGAGCGCGATCAGGCGCCCCTCCTTGGTCGCGCCCAGTTCCACGTCGTGGATCTGCTGGCGGGAGTGGTTCGCCGCCACCATGTGCTCGCGCCGATCCTCGATCCACTTCACGGGCTTCCCGAGCCGGATCGCCGCCCAGGGGACCAGAAAGTCTTCGGGATAGAACTCTCCCCGCACGCCAAACCCGCCCCCGACATCGGGCTCCACGAACCGGATGCGGTGGGCCGGGATGTCCAGCAGGTCGGCCAGCACCTGGCGGTTGAAGTGCACCACCTTCGTGGGGCCCCACACCGTGAGCTGGCCGGTGCCGGCATCGAATGCGGCGATGAGGCCTCGGGTTTCCATCGGGACGCCGGTGTGCCGCTGGATGGTGAACCGCTGACGGATCCGGATCGCCGCGCCCCGGAGGAGCGCGTCGCCGGGCTCCCCCGCGCCCATCTCCAGGCGGGCCGCCAGGTTGGTGCCGGCCTCGTCGTGGAGGATGGCCGCTCCGAGCGCCAGGGCCTGTTCGGCGCCGCCGACGGTGGGCAGCCGGCGGTACTGCGCCTCCACGAGGTCCACCGCTTCCTCGGCCACGTACCGATCCCTCGCCACGACCAAGGCGACGGGTTCGCCGACGTACCGCACCCGGCGCTGCGCCAGCGGAAACTGCAGGAAGGGCAGGAGGCTCGGCCGGGGGCTCAGCCGGACCGGAATGGGCGGGACCGCGCCGAGGTCGGCGGCGGTGGCGATCAGGGCGACCCCGTCGAGGGTCTGCGCCCGGGCGGTGTCGATGCGCGTCAGTTCCGCGTGCGCGTGCGGGCTCCGCACCACCGCCGCGTGCAGCATCCCCGCAAGGCGGATGTCGTCCACAAAGCACGCCCGCCCCGTCAGCAGGCGCGGATCCTCCTTGCGCCTGACCGACGCCCCGATGATCACGCTTCGGTCCAGCGGATGCCGCAGGCCCGCAGGAAGTCGAGGTCGGGCGGGCAGGGCCCCCCGACGCTGACCATGCGGGTCTGGGCGCGGACGGTGTGCACGGCCGTGGGCGGGATATGCAGGACGCACTCCCCCTCGACCCGGTGCGTCGTGCCCAGCGTGCGATTCTCGACCGTCCCCCGGCCCTCCAGCACATAGATGGTATCTTCGGAGGTGGGATGCCGGTGGGGCTTGTTGGCCTCGTCGGGCTCCAGGATCACGTAATTCATAGAGGCCGATCTGGCCCCGACCCCCGGCCAGACCACCATCCGGGCATCCCGCGAGATCAGCGGCATCCGCACGCCGTCGCGGTGGACATCGAAGATCCGGATCGGCATGGTCAGGCCCCTCCGTGGTAGAGATCGGCGTCGGGCGGGCAGGGCCCGCCGACGCAGACGAGGTCGCGGCCGTCGGCCGCCAGCCGGTAGGGCGTTCCGGCGGTGACGTGAAACATCATGCCTTCCCGGAGGGGGTGCCGCTCCCCCACCGCCTCATCGACCACGACGCCGGCCCCGCGCGCGACGTAGTAGACCGCCTCCGAGCGCGGATGGCGCAGGAGCGCCGTGCGCCCGTCCCGCCCGAGGGCGATCCGGTGCATCGATCGGTGCCGGGCGCCCATCCCGGGCCAGACGAGCGCCTGCATCAGGCCCGGCCCCTCCACCAGCGGGAGCGGGACGCCGTCGGTCTCCGGCCGGAGGACCCGGATCTCCAGGGCATTCACGGCGCGGCACCGGCGCGCGCCGGGCGGCGGGACTCCCACTCCGCCAGCAGCGCGGCGGAGTCGACGACCAGCCCCAGGTGCAGCGAGACGATCTTGAGCGAGGCGTCCTCGAGCGGTTCGTTCGTGCCGCGCACGAGATCGCGACAGACCACCACTCGGTAGTCGTGGTTGCTGGCGTCGAACGCGGCGTTGAGCACGCAGCAATCGGTGAACCCTCCGGTGAGCACCACCGTGCGCGCGCGCATGTTGCGCAGGAGAAAATCGAGATCGGTGGGATAGAAGACGCTCAGCCGCTTTTTCGTCTCCACCACGAGATCGGCGGGCGCCACCTCGGTGACAAACTCGGTCCAGCGGGTGCCCTCGAGCGCGTGGCCCTCGGCGCCCGGGATCGCGCCGACGGTCACCGGGAAGGTCAGCCGCCATGCCGCCCGATAGCCTTTCGTGTCATCCACCCCGCTGGCGCGCAGCACGGTCTTGACGTGGACGATCGGCACCCCGAGCGCGCGGCAGCGGCGGTGAAACGCGTTGATCGGCTCGACGATGGCGCGCGCCCGCGGCGCCGGGCAGGGGCAGTCCGGGCTGTCCTCCAGGTGCCCCCGGTGCATGTCGATCGAGACCGCGACGGAGACCCGCGGGTCCAGCCATTCCTCGAAGCCGTCGGGGATCCGTTTGCGCACGCCGTTAAAGTACGCGTCCATGACCGGCCACCTCGCTTCACTCTTCCCGGAAATAGGGCTGCGCCAGCGCCCCAGGCACGCGGGCCTGCCGCTGGATGACGGTGATCGCGAACAGCACCACGAGCGTGAACAGGTAGGGCAGCATGCGGAGCAGGATGGACGAGGTCTGCACGCCGAGCAGCTGCACGCGGAAGCCGAGCGCGTCGACCGCCCCGAACAGGTAGGCGCCGCCGAGGAGCCGCAGGGGGTTCCAGGTGGCGAAGATCACCAGCGCGATCGCGATCCAGCCGAGCCCTCCGGTCATGTTCTCGGTCCACGCCGGCGTGTAGGCCAAGGACAGATATCCCCCGGCCAGCCCGGCCAGCGCGCCCCCGCCGGCGACGGCGGCGTATCGGGTCAGGGCGACCCGAATGCCCATCGCATCCGCCGCCGCGGGGTCCTCCCCGCAGGCGCGCAGGTGCAGGCCCGCCCGGGTGCGGTAGATCCACCACCAGGCCGCGGCCGCGAGGCCGTAGCCGAGGTAGACGAGCAGATCCTGCCGGAAGAGCACGGGGCCGACCAGCGGCACCGCGGAGAGGCCCGGCACCGGCGCGGCGCGAAACGGCACCGGGTTCGGAATCCCGATGAAGGGCTTCCCGAGGAACGCGCTCAAGCCCCCGCCGAAGAGCGCCAGCGAGAGTCCCGCCGAGACCTGGTCCGCGCCCAGCGTGACGGCGAGGAACGCGTGCCCCGCCGCCATGCCGCCGCCGGCGACCACCGCGGCGGCGACGGCGAGCCAGGGGTCTCGGGTCACGGCCGCCACCGCAAACCCCGACACCGCGCCCACCAGCATCATCCCTTCCACGCCGAGGTTGAGCACCCCGCTCCGCTCGGCCAGCAGTTCCCCGAGCCCCGCGAAGACGAGCGGCGTGCCCGCGGTGACCGCGGCGGCCAGGAGGGCGGTCACCTGGTGGGTGGTCACGGCCGTGCCGCAAGCGCCAACCGCAGCGCGGCGGTGGCCCGCCGCCGGCGGAGCCGGCGCAGGAGATACTCGCTCGCCAGGACGAGGAAGAGGATCAACGCCTGGATCATGGCGGCGATCGCCGCGGGGACGCCGGTCGTCTGGATGACGAACCCGCCGTTCAGGAGCATCGCGAACAGCACCGCCACCACGATCACGGCCCAGGGTTGGAGCCGCGCCACCCAGGCAATGATGATGGCGGTGAACCCGTAGCCGGGCGAGAGGCCCTGCTGAATCCGGTGGATGACCCCGCCCACCTCGCCGGCGCCGGCGAGCCCCGACAGGGCCCCGCTGGCGGCCATGACCAGCAGGATGTTGCGCGCCACCGGCATCCCGGCGTAGCGCGCCGCGGCGGGGCTCTGGCCGATGGTCCGGATCTCGTACCCCCACGGCGTGGCGCGCAGCACCATCCACAGCACGGCCGCCGCGCACACCGCCAGCACCAGGCCGAGGTGCACGCCGCCGAACACTGTGGGGAGATGGGCGCTCTCCGGAAACGGCCGCGAGTAGGGGAAGCTGAACGCCGCGGGGTCGGCCCAGGCGCCAAAGACGAGATAGTCGACCCACAGGAGCGCCACGTAGTTGAGCATCAGGGTCGAAATGATCTCGTTCATACCGGCGAAGGCTCGCAGCGCCGCCGGAATCAGCGCCCACGCGGCCCCGCCGGCGAAGCCGAAGACGAGGAGGCCGGGCAGCATCAGGGGGCGCGGCAGGGACGGGACCGTCAGCGCCAGCCAGCTCGCGGCGAGCGCACCCACCGCCAGCTGCCCTTCCGCGCCGATGTTCCACAGCCCCATCGCGAACGCCAGGGTAACGCCGAGGCCCGTGAGCATCAGCGGGATGGCTTTGATCAGCGTCTGCTCGATCGCAAACGGCGAGCCGGCGGCGCCGGCGGCCATCACGCGGTACGCCGTCCAGGCGTCGTGACCGGTCGCGGCCATGAAGGCCGCCCCGGCCAGGAGGGCGGCCAGCACCGCGCCAATGCGGATCATCACCGCCTCCGCCCACTCCGGGATCGACGGGGCAGATGGCCGCGGGTGATCCAGGGCGGGCGCGGTCGCCGGCATCATGCCCCCGCGGCCCCGGCCATCATCAGGCCGATCTCTTCCCTCGCCGCCGCCTCCGCCGTCCGCTCGCCGACCATCCGGCCGCGGTGCATCACGGCCACCCGATCGGCCACGGCGAGGAGCTCATCGAGGCTTTCCGAGATCAGCACGATCGCGGTCCCCGCCTCTCGCAGCTCGAAGAGGACGTGGTGCACGGCCGCCGCGGCATCGACGTCGAGCCCCCGCGTGGGATGCGCGGCCACGAGCACCGACGGCCGTCCTCCTCGAACCCGGCCCGCGCCGGTCCAGGAGGCCTCACGGCCGACCAGCAGCCGCTGCTGATTGCCCCCGGACAGATTCCGGACGGGGGTGTCCAGGCTGGGGGCGCGGACCTGGAACCGCTCGACGATCGAGGCCGCGCCGGCCCGGGCGGCGGGCCAACGCATGAAGAGGCCGCGGCGGATGGGGGGGACCTGATACCGGCGCAGCACCGCGTTCTCGGTGAGGGTGAACGCGCCCACCAGACCCTCGGTCTGCCGGTCCTCGGGAATGTACGCGATGCCGCGGTTCCACCGCCGCCTGGGGCCCGTCCGGGTGATCTCGGCGCCGTCATGCCAGATCCGCCCGGCCGCCACCGGCCGCAGGCCGGCAATCGCCTCGGCGAGTTCCCGCTGGCCGTTGCCGGCCACCCCCGCGATCCCAAGGATCTCGCGCGCGCGCAGGCGGAGGGCGCAATCGCGCAGCACGGGGCGGCCGCCGGCGCCGCGCGCGCTGATCTCCTGCACGTCCAGCACCACCGGCCCGGGGTCGACCCGGGATTTTCCGCGCACCTCGACGTCGTGGCCGACCATCAGCCGCGCGAGCGCGCGGGGCGTCGTGTTCTTGGGCGCGGTCTCGCCGGCCACCCGTCCCGACTGGAGCACGACGATGCGGTCGGCGATCGCCAGCACCTCGTCCAGTTTGTGGGAGATGAACACGACGGCCCGTCCCCCCTCCGCCATCTTGCGGAGGGGGGAGAAGAGCTGCTGCACCTCCGGCGGGGTCAGCACCGCGGTCGGCTCATCGAGCACCACGACCCGCGCGTCGCGGTAGAGCATCTTGAGGATCTCGACACGCTGCCGCTCCCCCAGCGACAACTGCCAGACCCGCGCCCGGGGATCCACGGCCAATCCGTGTTCGCGGGCCAGCCGCTCCACCGGCGCCACCCCGGCCCGCGGACTCAGGAAGAAGCCCGGCTCGCGCCATCCCAGGATCACGTTCTCGGCCACGGTGAACGGCTCGATCAGCCGGAAATGCTGGTAGAGCATGCCGATGCCGCGGACGATCGCGTCCCGGGGAGAGCGCAGCTCCGCGCGCTCCCCATCGATCCACACCGCGCCGGCATCCGGGCGGTACAGGCCCGCCAGGATGCTCATCAATGTGGACTTGCCCGCGCCGTTCTCCCCGAGGAGCGCCAGGATTTCCCCCGGGTAGATCGGCAGGTCGATGCCCGCGTTGGCGACCACTCCGGGGAAGGTTTTGACGATGCCCCGGAGCTCGACCAGCGGCCTGGCCATCTGGGTTACTTGGCTTTGGGCGATTGCCCTTCGATGCCCTGGATCAGCCAGTCGAACGCCAGAACCTCTTTCAGGGTCATCGTCTTGCCGGCGGCGACCCGCGAGGCGCCGCTCTGGTCCTTGAGCGGGCCGCGGAAGATCTGAAACGTGCCGCCGGCAATCCCCTTCGCCCGATCCCGGACCATGCTGCGGACGCTGTCCGGCACCTTGTCATTGAAGGGACCGAGGCTGACCACCTTGTCGACCAGCCCGCCGTAGTAGTCCTCGGACGTGAAATGGCCGCTCATGACGCCCTTCACGATCGAGGCGTCCAGCTCGCGCCAGTCCCAGATTGTTCCGGTGAGATACGCGGCGGGGGCGAAGCGCTGCATGTTCGATTCGGAGCCGATCCCGAACCGCCCGCCCGCCGCGGCCGCCTGCAGCGCGCTCGGGGTGTCCTGGTGCTGGGCGATCACGTCGGCGCCCGCATCCACCAGGGTCTGCGCCGCCGACTTCTCCTTCGGCGGATCGTACCAGGTCCGGGTCCAGACCACTTTGATCTTCGCCGCGGGGTTCACCGACCAGACGCCCAGGGCGAACGCGTTCACCCCCGCCACCACCGTGGTGATGGGATGGGCGGCGACGAACCCGATGATGTTGGCCCTGGTCATCTTCCCCGCCACGATCCCGGTGAGATACCGCCCTTCCCAGATCCTGCCGTAGATGGTCTTGACGTTGGGCGCGAGCCCGATGGCGGGGCCGATCCCGATGATGTGCGCGTCCGGGTGCTTCTTCGCGGCCTCGAGGTTGAAGGTCTGATACCCGAACGCGGTGGCGAAGATGGTCTTGTACCCCTCGCTGATGAACTGCTCGAGGACCCTGGCCACCTCCGCGGTTTCCGGCACGGACTCAACGAATTTCGTCTCGGCGCCGAGCGTCTGCCCGAGATACTTTCGCGCCTGGTCGTGCTGAAACGTCCAGCCGGCGTCCCCGACCGGCCCGACATAGATGTAGGCCACCTTCGGCCTGTTCTGCGCGGTGATCGGTCCGACCGGTCCCCCGATCAGGCCGACCACCACCAGGGCGAGCAGAGGTATCCGGTGCCGTCGCATCTAGCCCTCCCTTGCGCGCCATGACGTTACCTTTGTCCTACTCCACGCTTCGATCGGCTTCTCGTCGGCTACACACTTTGTCCGCGTCCAGCCAAATCCTGCTTGGCGCCGCGGCCGGCGGAGCGCCACGTTTCCCAAGGCCAATCTTCACAAGTTTTTCATGAGATCTTCGAAAGTGGATGCTAGACTGCCCCTGGATCAAGGACGGTGGTGCGCGGCTCGGGTCGTTCGCGCAGAGAACGTGGACCCTCGAGCGGCGCGCACGGCGCCTATGCGAAACGAGCGGGAGGGACGAGCGATGCGAAAGGGGATCGCACTCGTGCTGGGAGCGCTGCTCCCCGTGCTGGGGCTCTCTGGGAGCGGCCAGGCGCAATCCTCCATCCAGGTCCAGGGAACGATTCAGGCGATCGACTGCCGGGCGCAGACCATCGTGTTGAACAGTCCGGGTGCGTCGA
Source organism: bacterium (assembly GCA_035488355.1). Classification (GTDB taxonomy): domain Bacteria; phylum Sysuimicrobiota; class Sysuimicrobiia; order Sysuimicrobiales; family Segetimicrobiaceae; genus Segetimicrobium. The sequence goes on from DATHLI010000024.1 coordinate 15,287, forward strand.
ACACGATCGCGGCGGCTCCGTACACCGCGGTGCTGGTGAATTCCACGAGCGTCCCATTCTGCTCGCTGCAGCAGTACCTCGGCGCGCCGGCCTCAGCGTGGCTCGTGGCCAGCGGCAGCGAGTTCGTGGCCACGCGGATCGACGTCTCTGCCTACGCTTCGGCGCCGCCGCCGTACGCCCCGCCGCCTCCCCAGGTGGTCGTCGAGCCCCAACCCATCGCCGGGATTGTCCTGGGGACGATCTTCGTGGCAGGGCTGCTGTTCCTGTTGGTGCGGGATCACGACGGTCATTTCTATCGGTACCCGTACTACGGGCCATACTACCGGCATTACTACAGGCCGGAGTACCGGCCGTACCGCGGACCCGATCGCGATGCTCCCGTCCGCTGGGGGAATGGCGGCCGGGATGGCCGCGATCCTCGGGGTGATCGGGGCGGGCGCGATCTAGAGCGGCCCCAGGACCACGGGGCCGGCAATCGCGTTCCGGTCCGGCAGGGCGTCCTGCCCCAGTGGACGCCTCCGGTGCGGCGGGACACGCCGCCCACTTGGGCGCCTTCGGTCAGGCAGGACGGGCCCGCGCGCCGCGGTGCGAACTGGGATCCGCGAGGACGCCAGGATCAGCGCCGTGGGAATAAGCCCGACAATCGCGAACGCGACCGCCGGTGCGATGGTTCTGGAAATCACCAATGCGGTGATTGAACCAGGGAGTGTGGCGGCCCCGGCAGGCGTGATGCCGCATCGCCGGTCCGGATCGCGCGTCCGGCTACCGCTGGTCCGGGAGGAGCGCTGACCGGCCGGGCGGCTCCGGATCCCGCGCCGGCCACCGGCCGGACTCCGCCAGCGTCAGGAAGTCGAGGACCGCGCGGTTGAACGCCTCCGGTTCTTCCAGGTTGATCGTGTGGCCGGTGCGGGGGAGGATGAACAGCCCCGCCGCCGGGACCTGCTGCTTCATGAACACCCCCGGGGCGAGGCACGGAACGTCCTCATCGCCGGTGACAATCAGCGTGGGCACCGAGAGTTTTGGCAGCGCCTCCCGGAGGTCATAGACCGAGGGGCGCCGTCCCTGAACCCCGCGCATCGTGCCGGCTGACCCGCGCGCCGAGTGCTGCGCGAGCGCGTCGGCGAACACCTGCCACCCCTGCGGGTCCTTGCGCATGAACGGGACCCTGAAGGGGCCGCGGGCATAGGTCGCGGCGAAGGCGGCCATCCCCTCCTCCTCGATCCGGCGGCCCAGTTCCTCGGCGTCCCGGCGAAATTGCGCCTGGTCGTCGGAGCCGTACCCGCAGCCGGCGACGACCAGGGACCGGGCGAGCTCGGGATACCGAAGGCCGAGATGGAGTGTCGCGTAGCCGCCCATCGAGAGGCCGCAGACGTGCGCCGGGGCCAGCCGGAGGTGCAGGATCAGCCCCCGGAGATCTTCGACGGCGTGGTCCTGCGAATAGGCGCCGGTGTCGGTGGGAACATCGGATGGGGGATAGCCGCGGGCGTTGTATGTGATCACCTGATACCGGCGGGCGAAGAACCTGACCTGGGGATCCCAGCTTCGATGGTCCCCCGCGAACTCGTGGACGAACATCAGGGGGACTCCCTGTCCATACGACTCGTAGTGCAGGCGCACCCCGTTGATCAGCGCCGATGGCATCCGGCGCCTCCGATCGGCTCAGCGCGGCGGCTCATCCAGGGGCTTACGGCGTGAGCCATGACGCGCCCGCCCGGAGGGTGGCGTAGTCCACCTGCCAGTCCCCAGCGCGCCGGCGCAATTGGAGCCGCATCGGCGCGGACCGGCTTTGGCCGTCCCGGGTGGTGATGGTGGCGTTGAACGTCGCCGACGCTGCCTCTCCCGCAACCACGGTCTGCATCGGGGAGAGGGAGAACCCCGCAAGGTGGGCGCGCAGAAACGGGGCCGGCCAGTCCGCCGGACGATTGTACGTGAACCGCTCCACCCAGGCCTGGGCGCCCCGCGCCCCGGCATGGGCAAACGCGTCGTAAACCTGCGTGATCGAGATCTCGATCAATTCCCCCGACGCCGCGGGGTACCCGATCACGATCCCCGCGTCGCGGACCTGGATCAGGCTGTCGTACGCCCAATGCCAGGGGGGTACATCAGGGAATGAGGGCGCGGCCGCGCGGGCAGACCCGCCGGCCAGCGCCGTGCCGGCGATCAGGGCGAGGAGCAAGCCTGCGGCGAGGCGCCGCATGGGGGACCACCTCCAGACGTGCCGTCTGCCGTTGCCGTGCTGCGCATCCGCTACCGATAGTATAGACTACCGAAAGAAGAAGGAGGGAGGTTCCGTGAGGTCACGGTGCAGGGCCGCACGCGCAAGAACCCGAGTCGGAGCGGCTGTGGTTCTGGCCCTGTTGGGCACGCTGTGCGCCGCGCTCCCGCCGGCGCTGTCCGCCCAGGGGGAGGCGCCGGATGCCGTCAAGGTCACCCCCGCCTCGCCGGTCCAGGGGGATACGCTGATCGTCATTATCGCCGCGCCCCCTCCGGCGGCCGTCCGAGTCCGGTTCGACGGCGACGCGGTCCCCGTATTCTCCCTCCCCGATGGCCAGCGGCGGGCGCTGATCGGAACCACGCCCGATGTCGCCACCGGCGGTCACACGCTCGCGATCACCGTGACCGAGGGGACCAAGGCGCCGCAGCAGTATTCCCAGACGGTGCGGATCCGCTCGGGGCACTTCGGGGTCCGGAGCCTCACGCTTCCGCCCGGCACCATGGACCTCATCAGCACGAAGAACCTGGACACCGAGTGGCGGGCGCTCGGACCGGTGCTGGCGCGGCGCACGCCGGTGGCGTATTGGTCCGGCCCCTTTCAGGCGCCGTCAACGGCACCGATCGATTCGCCGTATGGCTTGGAGAGCGTGTACAACGGGCACCGTGAGTGGTGGCACCAGGGCGCCGATTTCGCGGGGGCGGAAGGCGATACCGTCGTCGCCGTCAACGCGGGAGTGGTCGCCCTCGCCCAAAACCTCCCCCTTGGAGGCAACACCGTGGTGATCGATCACGGCCAGGGGGTGCTCAGCGAGTTCATTCACCTCTCGTCGTTCACCGTTCACCCCGGGGACCGCGTCGCGCGCGGGGCCCTCATCGCCCGGATCGGGGCGACCGGCCTGGTGACCGGGCCGAGCCTGCACTGGGGGCTCTACGTGAACGGGCACTGGGTGAACCCGCTCTTCTGGCTCGACCCGCATCCCGGACTGACGGACTGACCGGGGGGCGCCCGGCTCGCGGCGGCCCATTCGAACGGGGCCGCTCACTCGATCACCACGTCGAGGAGCCGCGGCCCGCTGGTCCGCTCGGCCAGCGCGCCCCGAAGTTCATCCGGCCGCGTGATCAGGCGGGCCGGCACCCCGAACCCTTGGGCGACGCTCGGAATATCCACGACCGGCGCATCGAGATCCATGCCGACCAGCCGCTCCCGGGGAACGGCACTGCCTTTGTACGTGGCCATCCCGTCTTTCAGCACCTGATAGGCGCGGTTGTCCATCACCAGGACGGTCACCGGGATCCGGTACCGGGCCGCGGTCCACAAGGCCTGCACGGTGTACATGAGCGAGCCGTCGCCGATCGTGGCGACCACCCGCCGGTCGGGCCATGCCATCTGCGCCCCCAGGCTCGCCGGGAGGCCGAGGCCCAGGGAGCCGGCGGCGAGCCCGAGGTAGGCCTGCTCGGTGTGGAAAGGCAGGTACCGATCGACGATCCGCGCGGCCGTGATGGCCTCGTCCACCACGGTGACGCTGTCGTCGATCATCTCTCCAAGGGTCCGGTAGACAAACTCCTGGGTCATCCGCCTGCCGGGGGCCGGAGGTGATGCGGCCGCGCGCCATTCCTCTTCGCGCCGGCTCCGTTCCCGCCGCACTTCCACCGCCCGGGCCGCCGCGGCCTGCCGCCGCTCCGGCGTCATCCGTTCCGCAAGCCGCGCGGCGATGCCCGGCAGGATGGCGGCGAGATCCCCGACGACGCCGAACGTGACGGGGATGTTCTTGCCGATCTCCCAGGGATCAGTATCGAGGTGGATCACCGTCATGTGGGGCGGGAGCTGCACAGCGGGGGTGTAGAGTAGCGAGGCGAACTTGCGGGCGCCGGCGATGAGCACCACGTCCGCGCCCCCCAGTTCCGCGCGCAGCTGTGACAACGACAACAGCATTCCCACGTATTGGGGGTGGTCGGTCGGGAACACCGACCGCACCGGCAGCCGTTCCCCGTACACCCGCGCCCCGGTCGCTTCCGCGATCTGGACCAGCGCCGTCCTGGCCGCGGGCGTCGCCGCGCCCGGGCCCGCGATGAGGATGGGGGCGCGCGAGCCCGCGAGCGCATCGGCGATCCGGTCGAGGACGGCCGGGGCGGGGGAGCCGCCGTCCGCGATCTCGGTCCAGGGCGCCGGGCCGCCGGCCTCCTCGTCGAGGCAGTCCATCGGGAAGGACAGGAACACCGGGCCCGCCGGCGGGGCGGCGGCGATCTTGAACGCCCTCGCCAGCGCCAGCGGGATATCCGCGCCGGTGCGGACTTCGTACGCCCATTTCGTGAACGGAGAGGCGAGGCGCACGAGGTCGCTCCACAAGGTGGGTTCCTGCAGCATCATCCGGCGGTCCACCTGGCCGGCGGTCACGACGAGCGGCGTCTTGGCCTTGTAGGCGTTGAAGATGTTGCCGAGCCCGTTGGCCACCCCCGGGGTGATGTGCAGGTTGACGAACGCCGGGACGCCGGTTGCCTGCGCGTAGCCGTACGCCATCCCAACGGGAATCGCGTCCTGCAGCCCCAGGATGTACGTGACGTCGGGGAAGTCGGCGAACATCTCCATGAAGTTGAGCTCGGTCGTGCCGGGATTGCCGAAGACATACCGGATCCCGCGGTCGCGGAGCATCTCGAAGAGCGCGACCTTCGCCAGCATGGAGCCGGTCACCGCAGCGTCTTGAACAAGTCCTCGAGCCCCCGCCGAGAGAACCCCGGGCTCTGGCAGAAGGTGATGATCTGGCGTTCCACAGCCTCCACCTTCTCCACGCCCTCGGCGATCCGCCCCGCGATCTCCAACGGAACGTTGATGACCCCGTGCTGGTCGCCGTGCAGGAGGTCACCGGGCCGCACCGTCAGGCCGCCCACCCGCACCGGCACGCCGATATCGACCAGGTGGACGTAGGCGTGGGAGACCGAAACGCTCCCGGCGAAGAAATGAAACTTGAGCTTGCGGACCTCGTCCAGGTCGCGGACCGAGCCGTTGGTGATCGTGCCGATGCATCCGAGCGCGCGGTGGATGTTGCTCTGCACATCGCCCCAGAACGCGCCGGCCCCCGGCGGATCGTCGAGGTCCTGGATCACCATGACCCGGGGAGAGGGGATCTCTTCCAGGCCCCGCCACGCGGCGGGGCGCCGCGCGGCCGCCTCGGGCGGCGGCTGCTGGCTCGCCCGGATGGTCGCCGTAAACGCGTACCCCACCATCGCCCCGAGCTCCGGGAAGATGCAGCGGATCTGGCTGGACATGAACCCGGCCGTTCGGGGCCGGAGGTTAAAGGTCTCGATGGCGTTGGCGACCGTGGGGGTCGTGTACTGCCGGAGCGCCGCGAGACGGTCGAGGGGGAGCCGGGTGGCCATTGAACGCCTCCGTTGGACGTGCCGTGGACGCACGCGTGAGATTCTCGCGGGCCGGAGGCGACCCCTCCCGGTTTCGCCGGCCTCCCGGGCAGCCTGATGCCGCAGTGGCAGCGGAACGTCTACGCGATCTGGGTGGCGCAGTTTCTCGCCATGGTGGGCCTCACGCTGATCGTGCCGTTTCTCCCTTTCTATCTCCGGACGCTCGGTGTGGCGACGACCGAAGACGTGGAGCGGTGGAGCGGGTTCCTGTTCGCGGCGCCCTTCCTCGTGCAGACCCTCGCCGCGCCGCTCTGGGGCGTGCTCGGCGATCGGTACGGCCGGAAGATGATGGTGCTGCGGGCGATGCTCGGCATCGGCCTGACCAACATGCTGTCCGCCGCGGTGGGAAACCCAGGCCAGCTGGTGGCCCTCCGCGCCGTCCAGGGCGGGGTGAGCGGGTTCGTGGCGGCGGGCAACGCGCTCGTGACCGCGACGATCCCCCCGGACCGGATGGGCGCCGCGCTGGGGCTGCTCCAGACCTCGCTCACCGGTGGGGGGATCATCGGCCCCCTCGTGGGGGGCGCGCTCGCCGACCTCGTCGGCTACCGGGCGGTGTTCGTGATCACCGGCGCCATGTGCTGGATCGCCGCCGTGGTCGTCCTGCGCGGCGCGCGCGAGGAGGTCCCCGCCGCGCGCGCGCGCCGCGGCGGGCCCGGGGTGCTGGCGAACCTCGTCTACTTCGTCCGTTCCCCCGCACTCCGCACGACCGGACTGCTGCTGTGCACGAGCCAGATCGCGGTCATGAGCGTCGAGCCGATCTTTGCCGTCTACGTGAGCACGCTGGGCGTGCCCCCCGAGCGGGCGGCGACCGTGGCCGGCGTCCTCTTCTCCGTCACGGGGCTGGCCTCGATGCTGGGCGCCCCGCTGTGGGGGCGGACGGCCGACAGGAGCGGGGAGCGCCGGGTGCTGATGCTCACCCTCTGGGGCTCGGCGGTGGCGTACGCCGCGCAGGCGGGGGCCACCTCGCCGGCGCAGCTGTTCGTGTTCCGCGCCGCCCTCGGGTTCTTTCAGGGCGGGATGCTGCTCCCGCTGTATGCGATCGTCGCCCGCACGTGCCCCTCGGACCGCCTCGGCGGGATCATGGGGCTGACGAGCAGCTCGATCATGCTGGGCAGCGTGATCGGCCCGCTCCTGGGCGGGCTCCTCTCTGCGGAGATCGGCATCCGGTGGATCTTCGGGATCGCCGCCGTGGTGATGGGCATCTCGGCGCTTGGGACCCGGCGCCTGGCTTCGGCGATCGAGAACGCGCAGGCGGCCCCCGCTCCATAAGGCCAATCCGCGCGCCTATCTCACGACGGCTTTTCCGAGCAGGCTCCGCAGCGTCATCATCTTGCCGATGTGGTACCCGCGGTGGTAGCTGGCGTACATGAGCATCTCGCCGACGGTCTTGTAGGCCAGCCCGTCGACCGGCGCTTGGTAATCGGCGCCCCCGGCGCGGTCGATCAGCGCACGGTGGGTGGTGCCGAAGACGTTCCAGACCTCCGGGAGCGGCGGGTAGTCCTGTTCTCCTCCGCTCCCCTGTTTGAAGAGTTCGGCGTAGCGCGCCGGCACCGGGGAGTCCCCGCCGGCGCGCCGCACGTAGATTCCGTCGACCAGCGCAAGATGTCCCACCTGCCAGATGATCGGCGTCAGCCTCCCGGCCAGCACCCGCCGGGCATCCGTCTCGGAGACGCCGTCGACGGCTTCTCGCAGCCGATCGTGAGAGACGCCGAGCATGTATGTGACGAACGTTCTCGCGTCCATGCGCCCTTCCTTTCCCGTTACGTCCGGACGTTCCGGCCTTCGTTCTTGGCGCCGGCGACCACCGCGCGCACCGTCCCATCCTCCCGGCGCGCGTTTTGGCGGCGGTTAAGGTGGGACTGCGTTTCCCGCGTTTTGGGGAGGGGACCGGCGACCGTGTAGTGGTGCGCGCCGGCGACGAGCAGCTCCTCCGCCGGAAGCCGGGTAATGACTTCGCACCCGTCCTTCGTGACCACCAGCTGCTCCTCGATCCGGGCCGCCGACCAACCGTCCTTCGCCGGCCAGAACGTCTCGAGAGCGAACACCATCCCCTCCTGGATGACTTCAGGA
>DATHLI010000025.1:0-2244 GCA_035488355.1 bacterium
CTCGAAGCCGTTCGCGCTGGAGTGGAGCGGCGACGGGTCGCTCATCCCCCCGCTGGCCCCGGTACCCGTGGGCGCGCGGCCGGTCTGGGGAGACTTCTGAATGCCCGAGCGCATTGTCATGCCCGAGGCAGGTCTCGCGCCCGAGGGGGGTCCGGTGCCGGAGTGCCTCCCCCTGGAGTCCAAGCGTGCCCGGCTGGAGGAGGCGCTGCGCGCTCTCCGCGGCGTGGTGGTGGCGTTTTCGGGGGGCGTCGACAGCGCATATCTGCTGGCCGCGGCCGCCGATGTCTTGGGGGACCGCTGCGTCGGCGCGACCGCGATCTCTCCGTCGCTCGCGCGCGATGAACTGGCGGCCGCGCGCTCGCTCGCGGCGGCCATCGGCGCGCGCCACGTCGTCGTCGAGACGGACGAGTTCGACGATCCGCGCTACCGGCAAAACGATCTGCAGCGGTGTTATTTCTGCAAGGCCGCGCTCTTCACGCGCCTCGGCGCCCTGGCCGCGGAGCTCGGGCTGCCGGCCGTGGCCTACGGCGCGAACGCGGACGACCGCGGGGAGTACCGGCCGGGGATGCGCGCCGCCGCCGAGTTCGCCGTGCGGGCGCCGCTGCTCGAGGCCGGGCTGGCCAAAGCGGAGATCCGGACGCTGGCCCGCGCGCGGGGTCTGGAGGCGTGGGACAAGCCGGCGTCGCCCTGCCTGGCGTCCCGGCTCCCGCACGGAACCCCGGTGACGCTCGGGGCGCTCCGCCAGATCGAGGAGGGCGAGCGGGTGCTCCACCGGCTCGGCTTCCCGGACGTCCGGGTCCGCCATCACGGCGCGGTCGCCCGGATCGAGGTGCCGCTGCCCCTGGTCCCCCGGCTGCTCGCCGAGGCGCCCCGGGTCGCCGCCGCGCTGGTGGCCCTCGGATTTCGCGAGGTCGAGGTGGATCCGCGCGGGCTGCGCTCAGGCCGGCTTGCCGCCGAGGCGCTCCGCGCGCAGGGCGGGGTGGTGCCCGGCGATGCCGGAGGGGCGGGGCAGGGTGGGGCGCCCGGGACGGGCCGCCCGTGAACGAGGAAGCGCTTGACCGGCTGCTGCGCGATGTCCGCGCGGGCCGAACGAGCGTCGAGGCGGCGCTTGCGGCGCTCCGCTGGCTGCCGTTCGCGGACCTGGGGTTCGCCAAGGTGGACACCCACCGGCTCCTGCGGCGGCGGGCCGCGGAAGCCGTGTACTGCCCGGGCAAGACGGCCGAGCAAATCATTCGGATCGCCGAAACGCTCCACGGCGCCGGGGCCCCCGTGCTGCTCACCCGCGCAGCCCCGGAGGTGGCCGCGGCGGCGCTGGGCGCATTTCCGGGTGCGCGTTACGTCGCCGACGCGTCGATGGTCGTGATCGGGGCGCTCCCCGAGCGCCGGATCGGCTGCGTCGGGGTCCTGACCGGCGGAACCGGGGACCTCGCCGTGGCCGAGGAAGCCGCATGGACGGCCGAAGCGATGGGGGCGTCGGTGACCCGGGCCTACGACGTCGGGGTGGCGGGGCTCCACCGGCTCGGGGCGCAGCAGGATCTTCTCGAGCGGGCGCGCGCGCTGGTCGTGGTGGCCGGGATGGATGGGGCGCTGCCCGCGGTGGTGGCCGGGCTCAGCCGAGCGCCGGTGATCGGGGTGCCCACCAGCGTGGGCTACGGCGCGCACTTCGGCGGGGTCGCGCCGCTGCTGACCATGCTCAACGCCTGCGCGCCCGGCGTGGCGGTCGTCAACATCGACAACGGCTTCGGCGCCGGCTACTTGGCCGCGGTGATCAATGCCGGACCGGAGGCGCGGCGTTCCCCGGAGGAGCCGTCCGGGGAGACGGCGCTCTGCGATGACGATGCGCATCGGTTACCTTGACTGCGCCAGCGGGGCCAGCGGCGACATGCTGCTGGGCGCGCTGGTGGGGGCGGGCTGGACCGAAGCCGCGCTGCGCGACCTGATCGGACGCCTGGGCGTTCCCGTCCGGATCGCGGTCGGCCGCGTGCACCGGCAGAGCGTCCCCGCCGTGCGCGTCGAGGTCCAGGAAACCGAGCCCCCCCACTCCCGGCGCTATCCCGTCCTCGCCCGTGTGCTCGCCGACGCCCCTCTCGATCCGGCCTTCCGCGACGGCGCCGCGGCGGTGCTGCGGCGGCTCGCCGCCGCCGAGGCGGAGATCCACGCGACGCCGATCGAGGAAGTGCATCTGCACGAGTTGGGTGGCGTGGACACGCTGGTCGACATCGTCGGCGTGCTCGCCGGCGTCCG
>DATHLI010000026.1:0-2889 GCA_035488355.1 bacterium
CCCTCCGAGGAGAGCGGGTTCGTCAAGGAGATCCCCTCCAAAGCCCAGCACTTCGCGGACTGGTACACCGCGGTCGTGCTCAAGGCGGAGCTCGCCGATTACTACCCGGTCCGCGGGTGCACCGTCATCCGGCCGTACGGGTACGCGATCTGGGAACTCATGCAGCAGGGGCTCGACCGCCGGTTCAAAGCCACGGGGCACATGAACGCGTATTTCCCTCTATTCATCCCCCAGAGCTTCCTCCAGCGCGAGGCGGCGCACGTGCAGGGATTCGCGCCCGAGGTCGCGTGGGTGACCCGCGGCGGGGGGGAAGAGCTCAGCGAACCCCTCGCGGTCCGGCCCACCTCGGAGACGGCGATCGGCCACATGTACGCCCGCTGGATCCGGTCGTACCGGGACCTGCCCGTTCTGATCAACCAGTGGTGCAACGTCGTGCGGTGGGAAAAGGCCACCCGGCCGTTCCTGCGGACGATGGAGTTCCTCTGGCAGGAGGGGCACACCGCGCACCGGACCGCCGAGGACGGCGAGCAGGAGTCGCGTCAGATGCTCGAGGTGTACCGAGATTTCGCCGAGACCGATCTGTCGGTCCCGGTGCTTTCGGGCCGGAAGCCGGACAGCGAGAGGTTTCCCGGCGCGCTGCACTCGTACACCATCGAGGCCCTGATGCCGGACGGCCAGGCGCTCCAGGCCGGCACCTCGCACAACCTCGGCCAGAACTTCGCCCGAGCGTTCGACATCAAATTTCTCGACAGCGACAACACCGAGAAGTTCGTGTGGACGACGTCCTGGGGGTTGAGCTGGCGGATGCTCGGCGGGCTGATCATGGCCCACGGCGACGACCGGGGTCTCGTGCTCCCTCCCCGTGTGGCGCCCTATCAGGCGGTGATCGTGCCGATCCTGTCGGGCAAGGGGCGCGACGATGTCCTGGCGGCGGCCCGGTCGATCGCCTCAGGGCTCGCCCCCGCGGTCCGGATCCGGCTGGACGATCGGACGGAGGTGACCCCCGGCTGGAAGTTCAACGACTGGGAGATGCGGGGCGTCCCGCTGCGCATCGAATTGGGGCCGCGCGATCTGGCCCAGCGGCAGGCCGTCCTCGTCACGCGGGTGGGCGGCGGCAAGCGGCCCGTGCCGCTCGACGGGCTGGCCGAGGCGGTCTCCTCGATCCTCGCGGAGATCCAGCAGACGCTGCTGCGGCAGGCCAAAGCCTACCTGGACAGCCACATCGTGACCGCCGCGACCCGCGAACAATTCGCCGCCGCGATCGCCGCCCGGAGCGGATTCGTTCGGGTCGGGTGGTGCGGCGCCGAGGCGTGCGAGCAAGCCCTCCGCCGCGAGGGTGGGGCATCGCCCCGCCTGATCTCGACGGAGACGCCGGACGGCGCCTGCCCCGTCTGCGGCGGCGCCGCGCGCCACGTCGTCTACTACGCGCGCGCCTACTGAGGCCGGGCGGCGGATGGACACCCCCGGCGCGCCGGTGCAGTCCCGCCGTCCTCTCTGGCCGGCCGCGCTGGTGGGAGGGCTGCTGATCGCGGTGGGGGTGACGATGACGCTCATCCGCATGGCTCCCCCCGGGCCGCGCGGGGGGCCGGAGGGCGGAGGCGGCCGGCCCGTGGGACGCCCCGCGCCCGATTTTTCGCTCCCCCTGATGTCCGGCGGGACGCTGAGCCTCCACAGCCTGCGGGGCCGGCCGGTCCTCCTGAATTTCTGGGCGTCCTGGTGCGCGCCGTGCCGGGAGGAGATGCCGCTCCTGGTCCGTCTGCATAATCGCTACGGGCCGCGGGGCGTGGAGTTCGTCGGGGTGGACACCGAGGATCTGGAGGCGGACGCGCGGGCGTTTCTCGCGCAGTATCACGTGGACTACACGCTGGTCCGGGGCGGGGACGAGCGGCTGATGGACGCCTACGCCGTCCCGGGCCTTCCCACGACCGTGTTCATCGGGGCCAACGGAATCGTCCAGGGAAAGGTCGTGGGCGGGTTCGTCGGGTCCGAAGGGGAGCGACTGCTCGTCGAGCGGCTCGACCGCCTGCTCGAGAACGCCCCGCGGTGAGCCGGCGTTCGGCGCCGAGCGCAGGGAAAACCCGCCTCACCGTTGTACCTTACACGTGTCCCGCATCTCGGGTCCATCGTATGAAATCCTCGTTGCCCGTCCGGGGGTGGTCGATGCCGTCTTGCACGCGCCTTGCCGGGGTGACGCTCGCGGCGTGCCTCGGCCTCTCCGCCTGCACGGGAAGAGACATCCTGGCGATGCGAAAGCACCCGGAGCAGCCGGAGGCAGCCTCGGTGACCGCGCCCGCCGCACCGTTCAAGGGACCCGCCCTCGCGGCGGCGACCGACTACCCGAAGAACCCGGACTCCCCCCGCCCGCAGCCCCCGGCGGAGTTCGCATCGGCGAAGGACCCCCTGCAGCCGACGCCCGAGACCCTCGCCAAGGGCAAGGCCATCTACGACGCCAACTGCGCCATTTGTCACGGGCCGACCGGCCTGGGCAACGGGGCCGCCGGCGCGTCGCTCAATCCCAAGCCGGCAAATTTCTCCACCCCCATTCATTCGCAGCTGCCCGACGGCTACTGGTTCTGGCGCCTGTCGAAGGGCGGCACCGTGACTCCGTTCAGCGGGGCCGGCTCGGCGATGCCGCCGTGGGAGACGAGCTTGAACCAGGAGCAGCGCTGGCTCGTGATCCTCTACGAGCACACCTTCTCCAAAAAATAGCCTGGCGACCCCTCCCGACCGCCGCGCGTCCGGCCCGGCCATCGAACGAGTCCGGGCCGCCCTGGCCAGCCTGCGCATCGAGGCTGAAATCGTCGAGTTCCCGGAGAGCACACGGACCGCCGCGGAGGCGGCGCGCGCGGTCGGCACCACGGTCGCGCAGATCGTGAAATCCCTCGTGTT
>DATHLI010000027.1:0-10821 GCA_035488355.1 bacterium
CTCCCGGCCGGCGCCCGCGAGCAGCGCGGGCACCGGGTTGAGCGTGTGCCCGTCCGTCCGCTCGTCTTCCAGGTTCCCGTGGTCGCTCGTGATGAGCACGAGGGTCTCATCCAGGCCCGCGGCGCCAAGGACCGCTCCCACGAATCGATCGAGCCGCTCCACCACGCCCACCCGGTCGGCGATCCGGCCGTGACCGGCCAGGTCGGTCAGAAAGTACTCGAACAGCGTAAACGCATGGGCGGCGGCGATCCGGGCGAGGTGACGGCCGGCATCCTCCGGGCTGATCAGCGGCACGGCGTGCCCCCACTCCCGCAGGCGCGCGTTGGTGAGATCCTGGTAGACGGCCTGACCCGCTCGCACGTCGTCGACGGCCCGCAGGCGCATCCCCGCCTGCAGCGCGTTCAGGGTGATCGCCGCGTGCCGGAGCCGGCGCTCGGCGACCGCGGTGAAATACTCCGGCGTGTACGCGTTGGCCAGCGTGGCGCGGATATCGCGCCGGCGCAGCTCGGTGAAGAGGCCGCGCTCCTCCAGCAGGGTGCGCAGGCGCAGCGTCGGGTAGGCGGTCACGTGCCGCCCGACGAGCCGGGAGGCGTTCTCCCCGGTGAGGAGCGTCACCTGGCCGGTCGCGCTCTGGGGAAGGCCCGGCACCCCCAACCGGGCATCGAGGGGCACCAGCTCCGCGTCCGCGGTGTGGACCGCCGCCGGCCCGGCCAGCGGCCCCCCGAGGAGCCGGCGGAGCGTCGGCGTGGCGGCCCGGACCAGCGGGTTGACGGCCGGGTCGGGATCGCCCAGCCCCACGCCGTCGACAAACACCATGAGAATCCGCACCGCCCGCATGATACCACACGCGGCGGCCCCATGGACGGCCCGCGCCCCGGGCGCGTCCCGGCTCACGCCGCAGGCCGGCCTACCGAACGGGCCGCGACAGAAACCGGGATCCGCGCAGGACGAACCGCCACCGCCGGTCGGTCGCCTGAGAGATACCGATTCGAGGAGTCGCCGCGATGGTCTCGCGGCGCCGCGGGCCGCGCGCCAGGTACAGAGACCCCGAGACGAGGTCCGCGCGGTTGTGGGCCAGCGTGATCCCCATCGCCTGCGTCAGCCGGCCGGGGCCGCTCCCCAGACTCCGCGCCGCGGCGGTCCGGCGCCGGCGGCGCATCAGCCCCACCCCCGCCACGGGCTCGATGGCGCGGAGCAGCACCGCGCCGGGGCGCCCCCGAGGCTCGGTCACCACGTTCATGCAGGCGTGGGTGCCGTAGCTGAGATAGACATAGGCGCTGCCGGGGACCCCCCACATCACCTCGCTGCGCGGCGTGCGACGGTACGCGTGGCTCGCCGGATCGCGGAGTCCGCAATAGGCTTCGACCTCGACGAGCCGGCCGGCGACCCGTCCCCGGGGCGTCTCGTGGACCAGATAGCAGCCCAACAGGCCGCGGGCCACCGCGAGCGTCGCGCGCGCGTAGAACGCCCTGGGCAGGCGCTTCAGCCTTCGAGGAAGTCGAGGAGCCGCGCCAGGGGCCACGTGTTGATCACGCTGGGAGCCTCCACCCATCCGCGCCGCGCCGTGCCGATCCCGTACGGCATCGTCCGGAGGTGGTCCACGCGGTGCGAATCGGTCCCTATCTCGAAGAGCGCGCCGCGGTCGCGCGCCAGCCGGACCTGCGAGTCCCGGAGGTCCAGCCGCTCGGGGTAGGCGTTGATCTCCAGGAGGGTCTCCGTGGTCCGCGCCGCGTCGACCACCGCCTCGAGATCCAGCTCGAAGGGAGGGCGCTGGCCCACCAGCCGTCCCGTGGGGTGGCCCAGCACGTCCAGGTGCGGGTTCTGCATCGCGGTGATCACCCGCCGGGTCATCTCGTCCTGGGACATCCGGAACCGGCTGTGGACCGACCCGATCACCAGGTCGAGCGTCCGCAGGACCTCGTCGGGGTAATCGAGCGATCCGTCGGGCAGGATGTCGACCTCCGAGCCGATGAGGACCCGGATGCCCACCCGATCGGCGAGCGCCCGGACGGCGTCCGCGTGAGCTCGGAGGTCCTCGACGCTCACCCCGCCGGCAAACTTCAGGGAGCGCGAGTGGTCGGTGATGGCGATGTACTCGTAGCCGCGCGCCTTCGCGGCCCGCGCCATCGCCTCCGCCGTATCGTCCCCATCGCTCCACGTCGTGTGCATGTGGAGATCCCCGCGGATCTCCCCCAGGCCGATGAGCGTGGGGAGCGCCCCGCGCTGCGCCAGGTCGATCTCGCCCTGCGCTTCCCGGATCTCCGGGGGGATCCACTGGAGGGCGAGCGCCCCGTAGACATCCTCTTCGGTTCTCCCCGCGATCTTGCTCTCGTCCTCAACCCGAAAGACGCCGTACTCGTTGACCTTCAGACCGCGGCGCACCGCCAGCTCGCGGAGCTGCACGTTGTGGTCTTTGCTGCCGGTGAAGTACTGCAGCGCCGCCCCGTACGACTCCGGCTCGACCGCCCGGACGTCGCACTGCACCCCCGCGGTCCCGAGGAGGGCGCTGGTGAGCGTGGGGCCCCGGCCCAGCACCCGGCCGATCTCAGGCAGGCCCGCGACCACGTCCATCACCGCCCGCGGGGAGCGGGTCGCCACGACGATATCGATGTCCGCGATCGTGTCCCGCATCCGGCGGAGGCTCCCGGCCACGCTCACCGCCTCGACCCCGCCGACGCCGCCGAGCGCGTCCACGACCGCCTGCGCCTGCGGCAGCACGACCCCAATCGGCTGACGCGCCGCCTGCTGGCGCCGGCGCTCGATGCCCTGGAGGATGTTCTGTTCGGTCTTGGCCCCCAGCCGCGGCAGCTCGCGCACCTTTCCTGATCGTGCGGCCTGCTCGAGCGCCTCCACGTCGGCGATCCCCAGCTGCTGGTACAAGAGGAGGGCGGTTTTCGGGCCGACTTCGGGGATCGTCATCAAGTCGGGGAGCCCGGCGGGCAGCGTCTTTTGCAGCTCATCGTAGTACGCGATCGTTCCGGTTCTGAGGTACTCCTCGATCTTCTGGGCCAGGCTCTCGCCGATTCCGCCGATCTTCCGGAGCTCGCCTCGGGCGGCGACCGCCTCGATGTCCTCGCCCAAGGCCTCCAGCGCGCGGGCGGCCTTGCGGTACGCATTGATCCGAAACGCCGATTCCTGCTTGATCTCGAGGAGGTCGGCGATCTGCGAAAAGATGCGGGCGATCTCGAGGTGCTTGCCGCTCACCTAGAACCGCACGCCGCCGGGGCCAATCCGCGGGATGTGCACGGACAGCGACGGAGCGACGTTGACGATCAGAAACTCGTACCCGCGCAGGAGAACCCCCGCGACGGGCGACTGCTTGGCGTCGGAGTCGAAGCCGTCGTGAAAGGGACTGGCCAGGGCGATGATCAGGAACGCCCCCATCAACGCGACCCCTCGAATGCCGCCCATCACTCCCCCGAGCATCTCGGACACCGGGGCCGTCTTGACCGCGTGCATCAGCCGGATGAGGACCCCCACCGCGATGTACAACGCGAGCCAGATCACCACAAACGCCAGAAAGCCCCCCCATTCGGCCGGCAGGAACAGCGCCTTGTGGAGGGACGGCACGACGTACGCGTACAGCGCGGACGCGGCGAGGAACGCCCCGATCAGGGCCAGCAGATCGAGCACGCCGGCGAGGACGCCGTAGCGCGTGCCGCGGAGGACAGAGACGAGGACGGTCGCCAAAGTGAGCCAATCGATCCAGTTCACTGTGATGGTGGCGGCCACCCCTCCTGCGTCGACCTGCCTGCGGCGTGCGCCGTTCGATCGGCCTACTCGCGGAGCTGCACGCCGGCCTTTTCCTGGAGGCCTATTCGAACCCGCTGGATGATTTCCTCCGCTTCGTCCGCGGTCAGGGTGCGGTCCCGGTCCCGCAATCGCAGCCGGTACGCCAGGTTCCGGTGGCCGGACGGGACCGGCGGCCCGGCGTACACGTCGAACAGGTCCAGCGCTTCCAGCAGCGGACCCGCGCCGGCGCGGATCGCCTCCTCGATCGCGGCGGCGGGCAGGTGGTCCGGGGAGACGACGGCGATGTCCCGCTCCACCGCGGGATGCCGGGGAAGCTCAGGGGCCGTGCCCACCAGCACCACCATCGGGAGGAGCGCCTCGAGATCGACCTCTGCCACGTACGCCCGGTGGGGCAGCCGGCGCGCCGCGCCGAGATCCGCGTGCAGTTCCCCGAACCGGCCCACCACGCGTCCGGCGACGCTGAGGACGGCGGCGCGCGCGGGATGCCACCACAGGTGCTCCGAATCGGCCCAGGGATCCTGGGGCGCAAGCGGCGCCACCTGCCAGTCGCGCACCCCCAGATCCCGCAGCAGGGCCTCGAGAATGCCCTTCAGATGAAAGAAATCGGCGGCGGCCTGGTCGATGGGAATGTTCCACCCGGTCCGCCACGGCCCCATCACGGCGATCCCGAGCGAGCGCTGCTCCACGGGCCTGGCGTTCTGCGCCGCGCGAAACACCCGGCCGAGCTCGAACACCTGGACGTCCTCGACGCGCCGGTTCGCGTTTCCCGACAGCACATCGAGGAGCCCCGGCAGGAGCGAGGTTCGCAGCGCCGCCTGATCGGCGACCAGGGGGTTTTGGAGCGCGACCGACGGGATGCCCCCCTGCGGCGCCACCTCCGCGGGTTCGAGCGTCAGCGTCAGCACTTCGGTCAGCCCGGACCGGGCCAGCGTCTCCCGGATCCTCCCATCGATCCGCAACACCGGCACGATTGTCCCCGGCGTCGTTTCGCCTCGCGGCATGGTCAGCGGGACCCGGTCGTATCCGTAGATCCGGGCAACTTCCTCGACAAGATCCTCCTCGCGGACGAGGTCGGGCCTGAACGAGGGCGGGCGCACCCGGAGCGGCACGCCTCCTGTGACGGTGCACCCCAGCGCCCGCAGGATCCGAATCATCCTCTCCTTGGAGATGTCGATGCCCAGGACCGCCGCCGCCCGGGTCGGGCGCAGCCGGATCGCGGGCTGCTTGAGGCGCCGGGGGTAGACGTCGACGATGGGGCGCAGACCCCGGCCCGCGCCCCACGCGCGGAGCAAGGATGCTGCCCGGTCCTGCGCGACGGGTGGGCCCGCCGGATCCGTTCCCCGCTCGAACCGCGCCGACGCTTCCGTCCGAACCCCCAGCCGTCGCGCGGTCCGCCCGATCACGGGGGGGGTCCAGTAGGCGGCTTCAAGGATCACGGTGGACGTCCCGGGGCCGATCTCCGTGTCGCGGCCGCCGATGATCCCGGCCACGCCGACCGCATGCTCGGCGTCCGCGACCACCAGCGTCTCGCCGTCCAGCGTGCGGGAGACGCCATCGAGGGTCACCAGCGTCTCACCCGGCGAGGCCCGGCGGACGACGAGCCGGTGGCCGCCGATCCGGTCGTAATCAAACGCGTGCATCGGCTGCCCGAGTTCGAGCATGACATAGTTCGTGACGTCGACGACGTTGTTAATCGCCCGGATGCCCGAGGCTTCCAACCTCCGCTGGATCTGGGCGGGGGACGGCCCGACGCGCACGCCCTCGATGACCCTGGCCGTGAACCGGGGGCAGCCCTCCGGATCCGCGATCTCGACCGCCACGCGCGGCGCGGCGGCGGGGGGACGCGCCGCAGCCTTCGTGCCCGGGGGCCGAAGCCGCCGATCCAGCAGCAGCGCAACCTCGCGCGCCACGCCGAGGACGCTCATGCAGTCGGGACGGTTGGCGGTCAGTTCGATGTCGAGGACCGTGTCGTCGCCCGCCCGCTCGACCTGCTCGACCGGAAGCCCGATGCCGCGCAGGCGCTCGATGAGGGTCTCGAGGGACACGTCCACCTCCACGAGCTCGCGCAGCCACTCCAGCGAAACGCGCATGGCAACCTCCAAACCCGTGTCCAGCACTCGCCCGTCAGCGGCCCGGCGAGAGAATTCCGTGCAGCGAATGCTCGGGGCGGGCTAGACCTGCCGCAGAAACCGCAGGTCGTTGTCGTAGAACAGCCGGATATCGTCGATCCGGTGCTTGAGCATCGCGGGGCGCTCGATGCCGATCCCAAACGCAAACGCCGTGTACACGTTGGGATCGATCCGCGCCATCTCCAGAACACGGGGGTGGAACATCCCGCATCCGAGGATCTCCAGCCAACCCGACCCTTTGCAGACCGCGCACCCGCGTCCGCCGCAGTTCGTGCACGAGACCGCCATCTCTGCGCTCGGCTCCGTGAACGGAAAGTAGGAGGGCGTAAACTGGACGCGGGTCTCAGGCCCGAAAAACTCGCGGGCGAACGCCATCAGCACCCCTTTCAGATCGGAGAACCGGACGCCCTCATCCACCATGAACCCGTCGGCCTGGTGGAACATCGGGGAGTGGCTCGCGTCCACCGGATCCCGGCGATAGCAGTGGCCGTACGTCAGGGCCCGCATCGGCGGGCGCTTGGCGTCGAGGACGTGGACGTCCACCACGGTGGTGTGCGTCCGCAGCAACCACCCGCCCCCCAGATAGAACGAATCCTGGGCATCGCGGGCCGGGTGGAAGGCGGGCATGTTGAGGCGTTCGAAGTTCTGCTCATCGTGCTCCACCTCCGGCCCTTCGACGATCTCGAACCCCATCCCGAGGAAGATCTGCCCGATCTCCTCCATCGTCCGGGTGAGAATATGCGTCCGGCCCAGGGGCGGCCTGCGTCCGGGGAGGGTGACGTCGATGGCCTCGGCGCGCAGGCGGGCCTCCTGCGAGCTGCGGCGCAGCGCATCAGCGCGGGACTGCAGCAACGCCTCGACCGCCGCCTTGAGGTCGTTGAGCGCCGCCCCCATGGCGGGACGGTCGGCCGGCGGAACGTTCACGAGATCCCGGAACGCCTGGGTGATCACGCCCTGCCGGCCCAGGTATCGGACGCGCACCTGGTCCACGTCCCCCTCGGTCGAGGCCCCGGCGCACGCCTGCTCCGCCTCGCTCAGGATATCGCGCAGCCTGTTGAGATCTACGGTGAGATCCACGCTCCCTCCCTCAACACAAAACGCACCTCCGTCCAAGGGACGGAAGTGCGTCTTCCGCGGTGCCACCCTTTTTCCGCCCGCCGTGGCGATAGCGCGGGCGGCGCTTCGTTGACCGGGATACGGGCCGGCTCGCCCTGTTCGCCTACGTCCCGCCGGTCAGCGGTGATCAGCGAACCGCTCGGGAGTGAACGTCTGCGGGGCGCGCGGAGGCCGGCTTCCACTCGACGACCGACCCTCTCTGATCGCTACAAACCCCGGACCCTCTCCGTCATCACGATCTCTGTTGCTGTGATCCCCGGATCCCCGGGCGCTAGTTCAAGATCGGCACAACCCACCGGCGCTGCCGCCCCGTGAGTTGCCGGTAGATGAGATACGCCCAGATGGACCCGGTGACTTCAAACACCCGCCAGAAGGCCTCTGGTGTCCACGTGCTCTCCACCGCGCCCACCCTCCTCCCCGCCACTGCGACTCCGCCAAGCCGGCTGGAGGTCCAGGAGCGAACACCCGTCGCTTGTGGCGTCTCGAAGATTGGCCCAAGTATAACACAGGGTCAATCCGTCCCGCCATAGCACGGGGTGAAACGAGGCTGTGGCGCGGGACTGCGCCTAGGGCACTGCCCTCATCCTGCCGACGGCGTTCGCCATCTGCGCCTGGGTGAAGAACATCACCAGCATACCGGCGGTGCGGCCGTCCAGGGGGCGTGACAGCGCCGACGGGTACGGGAAGTACACCGCCTGAGCGTCCATCGCATAGTGCTCGATCACCGGCCCGAGCACCTCAGACGACCCGAGGATGCCGAGTCCAATCGTGCCATTCGGTCCTGGGCCAAGCCGGAGTACAGCGTGCTGCCAGAACAACGTCCCGGGGGCATCGGTGCCAAACGCTGCGCATCCCCAGTTCGGGAGCAGCCCTAATTGTTCGACCCGGTGGATGGTGAGATCCGACAGGCGGAAGCCCCTGGACAGGTACGCATCGGCGACGCGCAGCAACGTGGAGAATTGAGCGAGCGCGGCCCTTCTCACCATCTCTAGAGGGGTCACCTCACGGTAGCCTGCCAGGATCTCGCCCGGCACCTTGTAGAGCCTGACACCTCCAACATCGATCGGGACGCCGAGCCCGTCGAACAGCCGGCCCCATGGGCCCGGGGTCCCGTGAACCACGACGACCGTCTGCACCCGATTGGCCGACAGAAAGGCCCGGAGCTGGACGCGGTAATCCGGCATCAATGTCGCGCACGCAAAGGCATCGAGCACGGGCCAGCGGGTGAACTCCTTGGGGATGTTGGCCCCGCTGCCCTCCGCCATGCGATACTCCATGCCCGTCTGGGCCTGCCAGAGCATGCTGCTGCCCAGTTCGCCATAGGGCAGGACGAACGCGATGCTGCCGGGGGGGATGTAACGGCGGTAGAGCCCATGGGCAAAGAATGCCGGGGTGTCGACCCGCGACGTCCACTCGAACCTCGAAACGTTGGGCAGCAGCACGGCGATGCTGAGCGCGGCGAGCGCCCACTTCAGCCAAGCCCGCCTCCCTCCGGATGCCAACCAGAGGGCCACGATGGTCGCCACCGCCAGAGACGCGAGCCCCATGAACCGTCCCGGGAGCGCGATATTGATCAGGGGGAGATGCAGGAAGAGTCTCCACGGCAGCGGCACCGACGGCGACCCCCCAAGGTGCAACGTGGGGCCGAGTGAGGCGATGCAGATCACGAGTACGGTGACGAGGAGCAGCTTGCCCGTGCGGGTCCGCCAGGACGCCCACGCAAACAGGATGATGATCGCGAGGACGGGGAGCCCCAGAAACGCCGATCCCTCGCTGATATTTCCCGAGAATATCCGGCCGGGCCCGGGGAGGAGGTGGCTGGCGAGGGAGATCGGCGTGGGGACCACAAAATTGAGCAGATCCGACGAAAAACGGGTGAGGGGAAGCACCGGTCCGGAGAACAACGCGTGGCTGAAGAAGAAGTACAGATAGGGGCTGAGGACGAGCGCTGCCAAGACGTAGGCGGCGGCCGTGAGCCCGGCGACCTCGAGGACCCGCCCGGTCGCGCCCGGCATCAGCAGAAACGCCACCAGCGCGGTGATGCCCCCGAACACGCTCATCGTCGCGAACGTCTCGACCGAGAACGAAAACTGGACGATGAGGCCGACCGCCATCAAGGCCGCGTAGGGGAAAGGCGCGAGCCGGTTGTCCAGCCGCAGGAGCAGCAGATAGACGAGGAGTGGCACTGGAAAGACAAGGATGAGATTCAGATGGCCCCACAGCAAGTGGCTCCACTCGTAGGAGGAAAAACCGAACACATAGCCGGCGAGCAACGCAGGCAAGAACGCGCCGGTGATGTGCCGACAGAGGAGATACGCCGTCCAGGCGGCGAGCGGCAGGGCGAGAAGCGCCACGATGTTATAGGCGGCCACCGGGCCCAGGCTGGCCGTGATGGGCCAGGCCAGCAGGCTCGCGCCCGGGACCGGGGTCATCCAGGCGAGATTGATCCCCGTTGGCGCCCAGAGGTAGTCCGTGAGGAAAGGGTTGAGCCCGTGGGTGAGCGCAAACGGCCACCATTTCAGGAACCAGATGAAGAGGGTCGGGTCAGAACTCAAACGACCGATATAGACGTGGAATGGGTCTCGCATGACCCGCCACCCCACACACACAACGGCGAGGGTCGTGTAGGCTGCGAACGCGGCAAGGCCTTCAAGCTTGCTGCGATGCGAGTTGAACGGCTTCACCCGGACCCCACCCTCGCGGTCTGGCAAGTCTACCTCCTCATACCCAAAGGGGGATGACCCCGGACTG
The DNA here is from genome assembly GCA_035488355.1 of bacterium. Lineage (GTDB taxonomy): Bacteria > Sysuimicrobiota > Sysuimicrobiia > Sysuimicrobiales > Segetimicrobiaceae > Segetimicrobium. Next base: position 9,750 of record DATHLI010000027.1, read on the forward strand.
GGCAGCGGGTGGGGCGCGGAGATCGCGATGGCGTTCCGGGAGCCTCGCCAGCAATCTACGCGTCGATCGAACCGGCGTCCCCTCCGGCCCTGTAGAGGAGGATGGCGGCGGCGGCCGCCACGTTCAACGACTCGGCGCCCTGGGCCATCGGGATGCGCACGCGCACGCCGCGCCGCGTCCAGGTCGGGGATGCGCCGTGGGCCTCGCTGCCCAGCACGAGCGCCAGCGGCCTGGCATATGAGACCTGAGAGTCAAGGTGGTCGCCGCGCGGATCGGCGATCAGCATGCGCACACGACGCGTGTGGAGCGCCTCGGCGGCCTCAGCAGCATTTGGAAAGGACCGCACAGGCAGACGGAACACCGCGCCCGCCGACGCACGGATCGCCTTGGGCCCAAACGGATCCGCGGTGGCGCCCACGACGATGGCTCCGGTCGCCCCCGCGGCCGCGGCGGTGCGCAGGATCGCCCCGACGTTTCCGGGATCCTGCACGCCGTCGAGCACCGCGATCAGCGCGTGTGGACCGGTGAGGACGGCGGGCGAGGCGTCGGGAGGTCTCCGGGCCACCCCGAGCACCCCCTGAGGGGATTCCACCTGGCTGAGCGGTTCAAAAACGTATGCAGAGACCGTGACCAACCGGGCGCCCCCGGCCCGGAGCCGCCGGGCGACCTCTGCGCCGCGGGGATCGGCGGCCGCGGCCGGCGTGCAAATGACGAGGTCGATCTTCGCGCCGGCGGCGCCCGCGGCCTCGAGCACCCGCCACCCCTCGGCGACGCACCGGGACGTCCGGCGCGACGAGGATCGGAGCAGCGCCCGAAGATCCTGGATCAGCGGGTTGTGGCGGCTGGTAACGACGAGATCGGGGACGGTCTCGCCCGCCGAACGGCGCGAGCCCTCCCCGGTCGGGGAGGGCTCGCGGGGGCGCACCATGCGACGCTCGGCGTCTACTCGGTCCGCTGGATCTGCTTGACGAGCGCGGAGAAGGCCTGGGCGTCCCGGACCGCGAGATCGGCCAGGACTTTACGGTTCACCTCGATCCCGGCCCGGCGCAGCCCGTGGATCAGACGGCTGTAG
>DATHLI010000028.1:0-5199 GCA_035488355.1 bacterium
CCAGGAGGCCCACAAGCTGCTGTTCCTCCAGGGGCAGACCGACAGTTACGGGGTCCGGCCGAGGGAATACGCGGAGTTCAAGCGGGGGGAGAAGGCGGGGCGCTACACCGTCTACGACGGCGGCCCATCGTTCGGCTCCGAGTTCTTCTTCTTCAACCAGAATCCGCGCGGCGGCCTAGCGGATTACAAGCTGAAGTGGTTTCAGAACCAGAAGTTCCGCCAAGGCGTGGCCTATGCGATTGACCGGCAGGCGATCATCGACCAGGTATACGCGGGGCGGGCGATCCCGGAGTACGGGCCGGAGAGCCCGGCGGACAAGTTCTTCTTTGATCCGAACGTGATGCAGTACCCGTACGACCTCGACAAGGCGGCCGCCACCCTGGCCGAGGCCGGCTTCAAGAAGGGCGCCGATGGTGTGCTTCGGGATGCCGATGGGCACCAGGTGGAGTTTATCATCAGCACCAACGCCGACAACCCCGACCGGGTGGCCATCGGCAACATCATCCGGCAGGACCTGGAGAAACTCGGCATGCATATGACGCTCGCGCCGGAGGCGTTCAATACGCTGGTGAACAAGCTCGTGGAATCGTACAAGTGGGAAGCGATGGTGATGGGCCTCACCGGCGGGATCGAGCCGCACAACGGCCAGAATGTCTGGAAATCCTCCGGCAGCCTGCACATGTGGAACCCGAAGGAGGCGGCCCCGGCGACTCCCTGGGAGGCCGAGGTGGACCGGTATTTCAACCTGGCGGCGACGACGGTGGACCAGAACCGGCGAAAAGCGTATTACGACAAGTACCAGGAGATCATCGCCGAGCAGGTGCCGGTGGTCTACACCGCGATCCCGAACGCCTACGTGGCCGTCCGCAACAAGTTCGGGAACATCAAGTACACGGCATTCGGCGGGCCCTTCTGGAACTTCCCCGTGGTCTATATCAGGCCCTGACGCGCGGCCGGGGCCCGCTCCATGTTCCGCTATATCCTCCGCCGGTTGATCCTGCTGGGCCCCCTGCTCGTGGGGATCACCTTCGTCAGTTGGGCCGCGATCCAGCTGGCCAAGGGCTCCGGCGACTACTTCCAGGCGCTGGTCCTGCAGTACCCGCAGATCAGCCCGGCCACGATCGAGGGACTGCGCGCCCGGTTCGGCATGGACCAGCCCCCGTGGATCCAGTACCTCCGCTGGCTGTGGCGGATTGTGCACCTGGACTTCGGTCTGTCCTTTTCCTATCAGGTCCCGGTCACCTGGCTCATCGGCAGCCGGGCGCTCAATACGCTGCTGCTCTCCATCTCCTCGCTCGTGGTGGCGTGGGCGATCGCCATCCCCCTCGGCATCTACTCGGCCGTGCACCAGTACTCGGTGACGGACGGGCTGCTCAGCGCCGGCGCCTTCATGGCCATCTCGATCCCGTCGTTCTTCAGCGCGCTGCTGCTGCTGTACGCGGCGTTCTGGACCCATCTGTTGCCGCTGCAGGGGCTCACCAGCGTGAACTACGACCTGCTCTCGCCGCTGGGCAAACTGCTCGACGTGGGCTGGCATCTCGTCCTGCCGACGATCGCGCTCGGCGTCTTCTCGGTCGGGGGGCTGATGCGGTACATGCGCACCAATCTCCTCGACGTCCTCCGGGCGGACTACGTGAAGACCGCGCGGGCCAAGGGGGTCCCCGAGCGCCGCGTGATCCTGCGCCATGCCGTCAGGAACGCCATCAATCCCCTCGTGACCCTCTTCGGGTTTGAGTTGGGCGGCCTTCTCAGCGGCGCCGCCTTCGTGGAGAACATCCTCGGGTACCCGGGGCTCGGCCGGTTGATCCTGGAGGCCCTGCTGCGAAAGGACATCTTTGTCGTCATGGGGAGCCTCCTGCTCGGCAGCGTCCTGCTGATCCTCGGCAACCTGATCGCCGACATCCTGCTTGCCTATGTGGATCCCAGGATCCGGTACGAATAGGGCGCGCGGCCACTGATGGTCCACGATCTCGTCGCGGCGCGGGCGGCCGAGCTGCGGCAGCTGGAAGCGGCGCGGGCCCGGACGCCGCTTCAGCTGGCATGGCGGCAGCTCCGGCGGTACAAGCTGGCCCTGATCAGTGGCGTCGCCCTGGCGGTCATCTACGTGATCATGCTGTTTGCGGAGTTTGTGGCCCCGTACGGCCTGGACTTCACCGATCGGCGCCTGTTCTACGCGCCGCCGGCCGGCGTGCACCTGATCGACGCCCAGGGTCGGTGGCACGCGCGCCCGTTTGTGTACGCCTACCGGCTGGTCGATCCCGGCCTGCGGCTCTACGGGCCGGATACCTCGAGGACGTACGACCTCCACTTCTTCGCCCGCGGCTCGCGGTACCGTCTCCTCGGGTTTGTGCCGGCCGACGTCCACCTGATGGAGGTCGATGCCCCGGCGCGGCTGTTTGTGTTCGGCAGCGATCAGTTCGGCCGGGACCTGCTCTCGCGGATGCTCTACGGGAGCCGGGTGTCGCTGTTGATCGGCATCATCGTCGTCCTGATCACCTTCCCGATCGGCCTCGTCTTGGGCGGGATCGCCGGTTTCTACGGGGGGATCATCGACAACGTCATCATGCGCTCCGTCGAGGTGCTGGCGGCGTTTCCGACCTTCTACCTCCTGCTCACCCTGGCCACGGTCCTGCCGGCGACCCTCAGCAGCGCGGCCCGGCTCTTCATGATCGCCGCGGTGTTCAGCCTGGTCGGATGGGGAGGGCTGGCGCGCATCATCCGGGGGTTGGTCCTCAGCATCCGCGAGCTGGAGTTCGTCCTGGCCGCGCGCGCGTCGGGATTGAGCGACCTGCGCGTGATCATCCGGCACATCCTGCCCAGCACCACGTCGTACGTGATCGTCGCCGCGACGCTGACGATCCCCGGGGTGATCTTGGGCGAGAGCGGGCTGTCCTATCTCGGGATCGGGGTCCAGGAGCCCAGCACGAGCTGGGGACTGCTGCTGGCGCAGGCCCAGAGCGTCGAGGTGTTCACGCAGTTCCCGTGGCTGCTGCTCCCGGGGCTCGCCATCGTGCTGGTGATCCTCTTCTACAATTTCCTCGGCGACGGCGTCCGCGACGCCCTCGACCCCCGGCAGCGGTCCACGTGAGGCTCCCCGCCCGCCCCCGGCCACGGCGTCCATCCTGGCTCGTCCCGCTTGCCGCCGTCCTGGGGCTCGCGGTCGGCGGGGGCTGGCTGCTCTGGAACCGGATCGCCCAGGTCCAGGAGGGCGCGGTTTCGCCCGCGGTCCCTCCGGGCGTCACCCGGGATCCGGCCACCCGCGCCAGGGGGGCCGTGGTCAGCCTCTCCGGGCAGGAGAGCCATCCCCGGGTGACGTACGACCCGCCGTCGGGGACCGTCACGGCGCAGTTCCAGTCGAAGTACTACGATCCCGCCCACGATGCCAAGTACAACAGGCAGTACCTGGCGACCGAAGGCCGGCTCGTGGTTCAGCTGGTGCTCTACAACGTCCCCGAGATCAGCCGCGCGGTCGCGGAACTGTACAGGGGAAACCGATTGCTCGCCACCGTGAGCGGCGCGCAGGGGGACGCGTACAACGACTACACGGTCGAGTACGCCCGAGGCCTCCCGTAGCGTCGATGCGGTTTACCCGCGGCCCTGCGAGCAGGACCATGTGCCCCGAGTGACCAAGAATGATACGATAGGGGTTGCAGATGAATAGCGAAGTGATTTTCGTCGTTCAGGAATCTCCAGAGGGCGGGTATGAGGCACGTGCCCTTGGGCACTCTATCTTCACGCAGGCGGAGAGCATTGAGGCGCTCCGGGATGCTGTGAGGGACGCCGTCGTGTGTCACTTTGAGGAAGCAGACCGACCTCGCATGATCCGCCTCCATCTTGTAAAGGACGAACTCATCGCAGTATGAAGCTCCCCCGCGATCTGAGCGGGGACGAGCTCGCACGGGCGCTCCAACGGCACGGGTATCACGTCACCCGGCAGACGGGGAGCCACCTTCGTTTGACCTCGGAGGTCAGGGGACGGATTCATCACATCTCCATCCCACGTCATGACACCCTCAAGGTAGGCACCTTGCGCGGAATCCTCGGGGATGTCGCAGCATATCTGGAGGTGGATCTGGCGACGCTTAGGGCCGGCCTCTTCAAAGCTTAAATTTAGATGCAGGGAGGACTCCGGGCGCCGAGAACCAGGAGAGGCACGCATACGACGCCGTTGTCATGGGGGGATGGTTTGTGGACAGGCTCGGGCGGGCGGTGATGGCGGTTCTCGCGGCGGGGGGACTCCTTGGGATCGGCTGGGCGGCGGCCCCGGGCCAGGCGGCGGGCCCGAAGGACGAAGTCGTGATCGGCATCTCGCAGGAGCCGGACATCCTGGTGCCGGGATTGGGCGGCAACCTCGCCGTGAGCACCGAGGTCATCATGGCGCTGTTTGTCGGTGGCGCCTTCTGGAGCGATGAATTGAAGCTCGCCCCGGTGGCGGCGAAGGAGATCCCGACGCCGGACAACGGTCTGTGGAAGCTCCTCCCGCGCGGAAAGATGCAGGTCACCTGGCACCTCAAGCCCTCGAAGTGGTCGGACGGGGTCCCGGTGGACGCGGAGGATTACGTCTTCACCCACCGGGCGGTCATGAACGACAAGGTGCCGGTGATCGACCGCGTGCACGAGAAGCACATCGAGAACATCTATGCCCCGGCCCCCGACACGATCGTCGTCACGTACAAGGACCACTTTGCGTACGCCAACACCGACGTCATCGAGTGGGGGCCCTGGCCCAGGCACGTGCTGGAGAAGGCGTATCACGACAACCCGGGCGGCCTGGATAAGCTGCCGTTCGGCAGCGACCCCCAGGCCACGATCGGCAACGGGCCGTACCGGCTCGTCTCCTGGCAGAAGGGGTCCTCCATCGTCGCCGAGGCCAATCCGAACTACACGCTGGACACGCCCCGGGTGAAGCGGATCGTCTGGCGCGTGGTGACGGACACGAACACCCTCGGCGCCAACATGCTCTCCAGCGCGATCGATGCGATCAGCCCGATCGGCATCACGTTCACCCAGGGGGTGCAGCTCGAGGAGCAGGTCGCCCAGCGGCGGCTCGCCCAGAAGGTGCTGTTCACCCCCGGGATGGTCTGGGAGCACATCGATCTGAACCTGAACAATCCGAAGTTCAAGGACAAGCGGGTCCGTCAGGCGCTCCTGTATGCGCTCGACCGGCAGGCGCTGGTGGATGCCCTCTTCGGGGGAAAG